>NZ_JBEPDB010000001.1:240969-406337 GCF_040300025.1 Dactylosporangium sp. NPDC000555
GCCGAACCCTCCGCTGCGCTCCGGCTGCGGCCGGTCATGCCGTCACCTCCGCTTCGCTCCGGTTGCGGCATGACTTGGAGCTGACCCTGATCCGGAGGTGCAGGGCGGCGGTCAGCACCACCCATGCGGAAACGGCGATCAGGGCGATGCGCTCCGTCACCCCGGTGAACAGGGAGCGGCCGGCGAAGAGGATGCCGGCCGCGGACAGGATCAGCGGCGGGTATGCGACGAGCATCCCGACCCGCCCGGCCCGGCGCAAGCGGTGGGCGGTCGGTAGCACCGAGTACAGCAGGATCGCCAGCGCGCAGAGCAGCAGCGCGCCGATCGCGCCGGCCGCGTGGATGAGGTCGCGCACGGCCGGCGTCTCGTACGGCGGCAGCGGGCACCCCGGGCTGCAGTGCACGACGCCGGCCACGACGGCCAGCGGGGCGGCGAGCCCGAGCGAGCCGCCGATCAGCGCGCAGGTGCGCCGCGCGGGCACCGCCAGCAGCGCGAGCGAGGCCGCCAGCAGGAGCATGCTGGCCTGGTACAGCGGGGCGTGCGGCGCGCCGGGCGCGCCCGACTCCGACACGTAGCGCCACGGCGCCGATCCCGCCACGGCGACGGCCAGGCCCGCGGCGCCGAGCGTCCCGGCGATCGCGGACCCGGCGGCGGCCCAGCGGCTGATCACCGACCCAGCGTAGTGATGCCTCCTGCGATCTTGCTGGTGATGGCGGGGTCACGCACGGTGATTGGGGCAATACCGGCAAACGTGGGGCGGCGGGGCCCCTCGGTTTGCAAGATGAAGGGGGTTGTGGAGGTGGGATGCCCGGAAAGCTGCTCGTCATCGGCGGCGCCGAGAGTCATGACGCGGGCGACGATGAGATCCTCGAGCGCTTCGTGCTGCTCGCGGGTGGGTGCGCCGCGCACCTCGTGGTGATCGCCACGGCGAGCGAGAGCCCGGCCGAGCGCGAGAAGGAGTACGCCGAGGTCTTCCATCGGCTCGGCGCCGAGCGGGTGACGCCGCTGCGCCTGGAGTCGCGGGAGGACGCCAACGGCGATCTCGCCGTGGCCGCCGTCGAGCGGGCCACCGGCGTGTTCTTCACCGGGGGCGACCAGCTGCGCATCACGACCGTCGTCGGCGGCTCGAAGGTGGACTCCGCGCTGCACGCGCGGCTGGCCGAGGGGATGACCCTGGCCGGGACCAGCGCGGGCGCCACGATGATGTCGAGCACCATGATCCTCGGCGGGAGCGTCGCCTCGGTGAGCACGTCCAGCGTGCGCACCGGGCCCGGCATGGAGTTCCTGCCCGGTGTGCTCATCGACATGCACTTCGCCCAGCGCGGGCGGCTCAACCGGCTGCTCAGCGCGATCGCGATGTTCCCGCACGAGCTCGGGCTCGGCATCGACGAGAACACCGCCATCCTCGTCGACGGCGACGTGTTCGAGGTCCTCGGGCGCGGCACCGTCACCGTGATCGACGCCGGCCAGGCGCGCGACATCAGCTGCCCGCCGGCCGAGGCCGGCGGGCCGATCGCCCTGTGGGGCGCCCAACTGCACGTCCTGCCGGCCGGACACCGGTTCAACCTGACCGAGCGGGCGCCGATGAGGAGAGCGGAAGAGGATCATGCGCATTGAGAGCAGTCGGCGGTTGCGGGGGCCCAACCGGTACCTCGCGCGCCCCGTCCAGGTCACCAGGGTCCTGCTCGACGGGTTCACCGGCCGCGAGACCTGCGATTTTCCGGGCTTCCCGGAGCGGCTCCTGGACCTGCTGCCCGGCCTGGCCGACCATCACTGCGCGGCGGGCGCGCCGGGCGGGTTCGTCAAGCGGCTCAACGGCGGCACGTACTTCGGCCACACCGCCGAGCACGTGGCGATCGAGTTGTCCAACCGCATCGGCCGCGAGGTGAGCTTCGGCCGGACGGTCGGCACGCAGGACCCGTCGGCATTCGACGTCATCATGGAGTGCCCGGCGGACGAGGCCCATGAATCCGAAATGTCCGAAAAATTACTAGAAACAGCGATAAACATTGTTGTACCCCTGACGCGTGCCGAACCGTCGCCGGCGCTCGACCTGGAGGAGCTCCAGCGCCGGTACGAGCGGGAGAAGCCGGGCCCGAGCACCGAGGCGATCGCGCGGGCGGCCCGCGAGCGGGGCATCCCGGTCGAGCGGGTCGGTGACCTCAGCCTGCTCCGGCTCGGGTACGGCCGGCACCGAAGGCTCGTCTGGGCGGCGCTGACCGACCAGACCTCGGCGATCGGCGTCGACATCGCCGGGGACAAGGAACTCACCCGCCGCCTGCTCGACGAGTCCGGCATCCCCGTGGCGCACGGCGGCGCCGCCCCGACGATCGAGGCCGCGCTGCAGCTCTTCGCCGAGCTCGGCCCGCCGGTCGTGGTCAAGCCCCGCGGCGGGCGGCAGGGGCGGCACGTGTACCTCGGCCTCGACACCCCCGACGCGGTGCGCGCCGCCTACCTGGCCGTTACCGCGGACGGCGCCGAAGCGGTCGTCGAGCGCCAGATCGGCGGCCGGGACTACCGGGTGCTCACCGTCGGCGGCGAGATCGTCGCCGCGGCCGAGCGGGTCGCCGCGCACGTGGTCGGCGACGGCGGCACCGACATCGCCGGCCTGGTCGAGCGGGCCAACGAGGACCCACGCCGCGGCGTCGGCCACGCCCGGGCGCTGACCCGGCTGGCGGTCGACGAGGTCGCTCGGACGCTGCTGAGCCGGCAGGGCCTGAGCGTGCACGACGTGCCCGAGCACGGCCGCACGGTGTGGCTGCGCGACAACGCCAACCTCTCCACCGGCGGCACCAGCGTGGACGTCACCCGCCGGGTCCACCCGTCGGTGGCGGACCTGTGCCGCCGGGTCTCCGGTCTGGTCGGCCTGGACATCGCCGGCATCGACCTGCGCCTGTCCGACATCGGCGCGGAGCTGTCGCTGGACCGCGGCGCCGTGATCGAGGTCAACGCCGCCCCCGGCCTGCGTATGCACCTGGAGCAGCACGACGTCGGCGCCGAGATCGTCGACGCGCTCTTTCCGGCGGGCACCCCGTCGCGCATCCCGATCGTCGCGATCACCGGCACCAACGGCAAGACGACCGTGGCCCGGCTGACCGCGCACCTGCTCGCCGGCGCCGGCCTGCGGGTCGGCGTGACCACGACCGACGGCGTGGTGGTCGGCGGCCGGACCGTCCAGCGCGCGGACGCCACCGGCCCGCGCTCGGCCCGGGTCGTGCTCGGCGACCCGACCGTCGACGCGGCCGTGCTGGAGACCGCGCGCGGCGGCCTGGTGCGCCAGGGGCTGGGGTACGACTGGAGCGACGTCGGCGTCATCACCAACCTCGCCAGCGACCATCTCGGCCAGGACGGCATCGAGACCATGGAGGACCTCGTCGACCTCAAGTCCGTCGTCGCCGAGCGGGTCCGGGAGGGCGGCGCGGTCGTGCTCAATGCCGACGACCCGCGCAGCCGCGAGCTCGAGTTCGCCGGGCGCGAGATCATCTGGTTCGCGCTCGACCCGCGCAACCCGCTCGTCCGGCGGCACTGGGACTCGGGCGGCCGCGCGTACCTGCTCGCCGACGGCTGGCTGGTCGAGCTCGCCGGGCGGCGGTGGGTGCCGCTGCTGGCCGCACACGAACTCGGCGGCGGCTTCGGCGGCGCGGCCCGGCACCTGGTCGCCAACGCGCTCGCCGCGACCGCCGCGGCCCGCGTGCTCGGCGTGACCACCGCCGGGGTCGCCGAGCGGCTCCGCACGTTCGGCGACGATCCCGCCGACAACCCGGGCCGGGGCACCCTGCTGCGACGCGGCGACGTGCACGTGCTCATCGACTACGCGCACAACCCGGCCGCGCTCGCCGCCGTCAGCGACCTCGTCGACCGGGTCTGGGGCTGCGAGCGGGCGGTCGCCGCGATCACGCTGCCCGGCGACCGCCGCGACGACCTGCTGCGCGAATCCGCGGCCGTGGTCGGGGCCCGGTTCGGCCGGGTGGTGCTCTACGAGGACGCCGACCGTCGCGGCCGGGCCGTCGGCGAGGTGCCCGGCATCCTGCGCGACGAGCTGCGGCGGGTCGCCCCGGGCGCCGCGTGCACCGAGGTGCGCACCGTCGACGAGGCGATCCCCGCGGCGCTGGACCTGGCCCGCCCCGGCGATGTCGTGCTGCTGCTCTACGAGAAGATCGAGCCCGTCCTGGCCCTGCTCGAGGCCCTCGGCGCGCGCCGGACCGGAGCAGGTGGGCTGGCCGACGTGAAGCTGGGCAAAACCATGGCGTGGACCGGCACCGGCTGATCGAACATCAGCTGGTCGAACCCCCGGCGCCGGGCGGACTGACCCTTTCGTAAGGCGATCGTCGTTTTGTAGGTTATGGCGTGCAACCTTCCTGACTGGTACACAAGTCTGATCCTGGTGGCGTCCCATCGATTTGCGGGCCGCTCGCTTTAGGGTGTTGGGGTCGAAGGTAGGAGGCGCCGTGCGGTTCGAGATCAGCCGGGTCATGGACACGATCGAGCAGCGGCTGACCACGGACGTCACACTGGCGCAGGCCGTGGTGGATCTGGCCGAGGTCGCCCGTTTCATGGCGCTCGACGGCGGCCGCCCCATCAACCTGCTGCGCCTCGGCATGGTGGTCGATGCGCTGAGCCGCTACCTCATCGACGCGGGCGCGATGCTCTACCCGGTCACGGGCCGCGAGGTGCTCTCCGAGGCGGCGCTGACCTCGAAGGAGCGCATGGTTCTGGGCCGCTGGGCCGACGACGGGCTGATCGAGGTCACGCCGGTCGTCGCCGACCGCCCAGTCGAGATCGCCGACTTCACCGGCCTGCCGCTGATCGTGGTGCGCGACATGCCGCAATACGCGGCCCGCTTCCCCTGGCTCACCGACAGCCCCGAGCGGGTGCTCCGGCTGACCCCGCGCGCCGGCGGCGCCGTGCTGACCCCGAGCGGCGAGTCGGCCCCGCCCAAGGACGGCAAGGAGCGCCTGGTCATCGTCGGCAAGGCGACCCTGCCGATCGTCCCGCCCGACCCGGACGACCCGGCGACGGAGAAGCCGATGGCCGAGCCCGCGCCCGCCGACACCACGGATCCGGCTGACGCCACGCACCCTGCGGGCACGACGGACCCGACCGGCACGACGGACCCAGCGGGCACCACGGACGCTACCGGCACGACGGACTCTGCCGTGACCAAGGACCCGGCCGGCGCGACAGACCCGGCCGACACCGCGGGATCGGCCGACGCCGCCGACCCGGCCCCCGATGCCAAGCCCGCGCAGGACGCCGGCGCCAAGAAGCCCAAGCCCGGCGACGAGGCATCCGGGAAGCCGAAGGGCGACCGGGCTCCCAAGGCTTCCGCGGAGGCCGCCGAGGGCGGCCGCCGGCCCGACGGACTGCAGTCGTTCACGGCCCGCGGCGCGCAGCGGTTCGGGCGCACCCGCGTGGTGCGCCGCCGCTTCACCCGCGCCGACCCCAGCGGCGTCGGCGCGTCCCTGATGGCGAGGCAGTGGCGGTGCAAGGAGCCCGACTGCCCGGCGTTCGGCCAGTTCCGGCGCATCGGCCAGCCCGTGCCCCGCATGCGCGCCGGAGTGCCCGCCTGTCCGCGCCACGGCGAGGCCGTCAAGGACATCGGCCCGCGCCCGGCCGCGTTCGCCGTCGCGATCGTCGTCGAGGACCTGGCCCGCCGCCGCTTCGTCGTCAACGCCGACCGCCCGGTGGTGGTAGGCCGTGAACCGTCCGACCCGGACGACATCTCGGTCGCCGCATGGCTGCACGAGGCCGCCGCCGCCTGGATCGCGAAGGAGCACGTCAAGCTCTCGGTCACGCAGGGCCGCCTGGTGGTGACCGACACCAGCGACAACGGCACCGTGATCTGGAAGCGCTCGACCCCCGACATCAAGGAGGAGACCGAGCGCCTCTACCGCAAGTCGTACCAGCTGGCCGGCTGGGACTCGATCGAGCTCTACACCGGCGTGGAACTGGTCATCGGCGACCACCGCCTGCAGACGGTCGTCGGCTCCGAGCCCGCCTCGGTCCTGCTGGACGCCCCGACAGTGGCGCTGCGCCTGGTCGACTGACCGCTCTGCCCTTGCCCCGCGGCCGGTTCGGATCCGGATCCTCAACTCCGTCGGTCCGTCGGCCGTCTTGCCAGAGCGCACGGCGGCCCTGCCATGCCCTCGCTCCGGCCTCAACGCGACGCCGCCGTCAAGCCGTCACGGCCAGGGCAAACGGCAGCACCCCCTTGGCCCCCGCCAGCAGCAGCCCCCGCGCCACCAGCGCCATCGTCCACCCACTGTCCACCTGATCGTCGACCAGCAGCACCGGCCCGTCGAGGTCGCGCACCGCTTCGGCCAGCGACGGCGGGATCGAGAACCCGCCGTGCAGGGCCCGCACGCGCTGCGCGCTGTTTGTCCGGGACGCAAGCTCCGTGGCTGCGCCGGACGGCACCGTCCCCAGCAGCGGCAGCCGCCCCACCTCCGCGATCCGTGCGCCCAGCGACCCGACCAGCTCCGGCGCGTGCCGCGACCCGATGACCACCACGCCCGCCGGGCGCTGCTCCCACCGGGCATCGCCCTTCGCCCACTCGGCGAGGGTGGCCACGACCCCCTTGAAGACCTCGTCGGTGACGGGGCGGTCCGGGCCGGCCAGCAGGTTGCGCAGCCGGTCGCCCCAGCCGAGGTCGCTGAGCCGGCCGATCGCGCGCCCCGGCAGCGCCTGCTCGCCGGACGGGATGTTGCCCGTCAGCGCCACCCCGACCGCGGCCATCCCCGTCGGCCACTTCTTGCGCGGCGCGATCTCGATGCCGGCGCGGCCGAGGTGGGCCCGGGCGGCGGCGAGCGCCTCGGGGGACACCCCCGTCGAATACCAGGCCCCGGCGCAGTTGTCGCACCGCCCGCACGGCGCCGTCTCCGGGTCGTCGAGCTGGCCGCGCAGGAACTCCATCCGGCACGTGGTCAGCGCCGAATATCGGCGCATCGCCTCCTGCTCTGCCTCGCGGGCCGCGGCGACGCGCGCGTAGCGCTCGGTGTCGTGCTGCCACGGCATACCCGTGAACTCCCAGCCGCCCTTGACGCGCCGGACCGCGCCGTCCACGTCGAGCACCTTGAGCATCAGATCGAGCCGGCTGTGGCGCAGCTCGACCCGCGGCTCGAGCGCCATGGTCGACAGCGCCCGGCCCGACTCGGCCAGCACGTCGAGGACGGCGCGGACCTGGTGCTCGGGCGGGAAGGCCAGCGAGGCGAAATACCGCCAGATGTCGGCGTCCTCCTTGCCCGGCAGCAGCAGCACGTCGGCCTTCTCGACGGCCCGCCCGGCCCGCCCGACCTGCTGGTAGTACGCGATCGGCGACGAGGGCGCGCCCAGGTGGACGACGAACCCGAGGTCGGGCTTGTCGAACCCCATGCCGAGCGCCGAGGTCGCGACGAGGGCCTTGATCCGGTTGTTCAGGAGGTCGGCCTCGGCGCCGAGGCGGTCGGCGGTCTCGTCCTTGCCGGTGTATGACGCCACCTCATACCCCTGGCCGCGCAGATAGGCCGCGGTCTCGTGTGCCCCGGCCACGGTCAGCGTGTAGATGATCCCGGAGCCGGGCAGCTCGCCGAGGTGCTCGCCGAGCCAGGCGAGCCGGTGCGACGGCGACGGCAGGGTCAGCGAGCCCATCCGCAGCGACTCGCGGTCGAGCGAGCCGCGCAGCACCAGCGCGTCGCCGAGCTGCTCGGCGACGTCGGCGGTGACCCGCGAGTTGGCCGTGGCGGTGGTCGCCAGCACCGGCGTGCCCGGCGCCAGGTCGAGCAGCAGCGTCCGCAGCCGCCGATAGTCGGGGCGGAAGTCGTGCCCCCAGTCGGAGACGCAGTGTGCCTCGTCGACGACCAGCAGCCCCGTCGTGGCCGCGAGCTTGGGCAGTACGTCGTCGCGGAACGCGGGGTTGTTGAGCCGCTCGGGGCTCACCAGCAGCACGTCGACCGAGCCGGCCGCGATCTCCGCGGTGATCGCGTCCCACTCCTCCAGGTTGGCGGAGTTGATCGTCCGCGCCGTGATCCCGGCCCGGGCCGCCGCGTCGACCTGGTTGCGCATCAGGGCGAGCAGCGGCGACACGATCACCGTCGGCCCGGCGCCGCGCGCTCGTAGCAGGGCGGTCGCCACGAAATACACCGCCGACTTGCCCCATCCGGTGCGCTGCACGCAGAGCACCCGACGGTGCCGGGCCACCAACGCTTCGATCGCCGTCCACTGATCTTCGCGCAGCTCGGCGGCGGGGCCGGCGAGCTTCTTGAGAACTTCCGAGGCTTCGTGTCGCACGGGGTCGACGCTAGCAACGGGGTCTGACGAAAACGGCTACGAGTGCTCCGGCCGCCCGTATCCGACGATCGGAGCGTAGTCGAGCAGTCGCATGGAGATACGTTCGCCCGCCCGGGGGGCCTCGATCACGCGCCCCTCGCCGATATAGATGCCGACGTGGCTCACGTTCCTGTAGTAGAAGACCAGGTCGCCGGGGCGCAGTTCGCTCCGCGTGATCGGTCGGACCGTCTGCTTCTGCCTGGCGGCGTTGTGCGGTAGTACGACTCCAGCGGCCTTCCAGGCGGCCATCGTGAGCCCGGAGCAGTCGAAGCTGTTCGGCCCGTCGGCGCCCCACTGGTAGACCTTGCCCAGCTGGGAGTACGCGAACCGGACCGCCCGCCCGGCCGCGTCGTCGGTGAAGACCGGCACGAACCCGTCGTGCAGCGCCCCCGCCGGCGTCCGCGCCGTGCGCCCGTCGCCGAGCCGCCGCAGCTGCGCCTCGATCGCCGTCTTGCGCTGCCCGAGCTCTGCCCGCTGCGCCCGCTGCTGTTGCTGCAGCCCCGAGAGCTCCGAGCGCTCCTTCTTCAGCGCGTTCTGCGCGGTCTTGAACGCGCGCAGCGCACCGACCCGCCTTCGCGAGATCTGGTCCAGCATGGAGAGCTGGTCCATCCACGACTCCGGCGAGCCGGCCGAGATCAGCACGGCGGTCGACTGGACCGCGCCGCTGCGGTACAGCGCCGCCGCGGTCTCGTCGGTCTCCCGCTGGGCGGCGTCGACCTGCGCCTGCAGCGGATCCACGCGCGAGTTCACCTGGTCGAGGCGCGCGTCGGTGGCCCGCAGGTCGTCCCGGACGGCGTTGTACCGTTCGATGACGCCCTCGAGCTCCTGCCAGGTGTTGGCGAGCAGCCGTTGCCGGTCCGCGGCGGGATCCGCGTATGCGGTCCCCGGCGCCGCCAGGACAATGAGCCCGGCGACGACGAGCGATGCGGCGCTGCGCAAGTTCTTGCGGCAAAACCCCACGCGTCACTAACCGCGCAATTTGGACAAAAGTTACGTAAGTTCTCTCGATAGGCTGGGTCGAATGGTGTTGAAGGGTCCGCTGGTGGCGGCCGGGCTGGTCGCGGCGCTCCTGCTGGGCTTCGGCATCGCCCGTGCGACGGACTCCGTGGCCGGCCCGCCCGCCACCGCCCCGGCGTCGACCGCGATCCCGTCTCACTCCCACGGCGGCGCGGTCATCGGCGACCTGGGCGGCTTCTCGCTCAGCGCCGCCGGCTTCACCCTGGTGCCCGCCCAGCCGCTCACCGTCCCGGCCGGCGCTCGGCAGCAGTTCGCCTTCAAGATCCTCGGACCGGACGGCGGGCCGGTCACGAGGTACGTCCTCAATCACGACAAGCCCATGCACTTCATCGCGATAAAGCATGATCTGTCCGGCTTCCAGCACCTGCACCCCACGATGGCCGCCGATGGCACGTGGACCATCCGCCTCAGCCTGCCCACGCCCGGCATCTGGCGCCTCTACGCCGACTTCGTCACCTTCGACCCGGCCGGCCAGCGGCTGCCTCTGACACTCGCCGTGGAGGCCACGGTCGCGGGCAGTTACACCCCGCTCGCGGTGCCGCCGCCGTCGCGTACCGTGGATGCGGACACGTTCACGGTCACCCTCGAAGGCACGCCGCAGGTCAACGCCACCCAGCCGCTCTCGCTACGCGTCTTCGCCTCCGGTGCGCCGGTCACCGACCTGGAGCGCTACCTGGGCGCTTACGGTCACCTTGTCGTGATCCGTGACGGCGACCTCGGCTACCTGCACGTGCACCCCGAGGACCAGCTCGTGGGCGGCGCCGTGAAGTTCTGGCTGTCCGCGCCCAGCCCCGGCCGCTACCGCCTGTATTTCGAGTTCCAGAAGTCGGACGCCGTCCACCGCGCGGAGTTCACGGTCGACGTCCCGTGAAGATCTTTCGGGACTCGGGTCCGCGTCACTTGCGGACCGCTCCTCCCGCGAGACAACGCTCGGGCCTGGCGGCCCTCGCTGCCAGGCCCGCGGTGCCAAGAGCAAAGCCAACGCTTGGGGCAGACCCGAACCGGGCCCGCCCCAAGCGGCACAGAAATTTTCAGATGGTGAAGTCAGGCGATCGGCGGCCGCGTCTTACGACTCCGGGGTGGCGTCGACCGAGGAATCCTCGGCCGAACCGCCGCGCCCGCGGCCGCCCCGGCGGCGACGGCGCCGCGTGCGCGCGGCCCCGCCCTCGTCGTCGGCGACCGCGACGTGCGCCCCGGCGGCATCCCCGTCGGCCCTCGACGCCACGGCCGACCCGGCCGACCCGGACTCCGCGAGCGCCGCCGACGCCTCGGCGTGCTCGGCGGCGTCGACCTCGCCCCGGCGGCGGCGCTGGCGCTGGCGGCGCGGCTCCGTCGCCTCGGCGGTGTCGGTCGCGACCGCCGGCGTCGACGACGAGCGGCCCCGGCCCCGCGTGCGTCCCCGCCCGCGCGGCTTGCCCTCGACATCCTCGAGCTTCTCCGCCGACAGCCCGGCCCGCTTGCGGTCGGCCGTCGGCAGCGAGCCCGTCGTGCCCTCCGGGATGCTGATGTCGGTGAGCAGGTGCGCCGACGTGTGATACGTCTCCGGCGGCTCCGGCAGGTCCATCCCCAGGCTCTTGTCGATGATCCGCCAGCGGGGCATGTCCTCCCAGTCCACGAACGTCACCGCGACGCCGGTCGCGCCGGCGCGGCCCGTGCGGCCGATGCGGTGGGTGTAGGTGTCCGGGTCCTCCGGGCAGTCGTAGTTGATGACGTGCGTGACGCCGGAGACGTCGAGGCCGCGGGCGGCCACGTCGGTGGCGACGAGCACGTCGATCTTGCCGGCCCGGAAGGCGCGCAGGGCCCGCTCGCGGGCGCCCTGGCCGAGGTCGCCGTGGACCGCCGCCGCGGCGAACCCGCGGAAGTCGAGGTCCTCGGCGACGCGGTCGGCCGCCCGCTTGGTGCGGCAGAAGATCATCGTCAGCCCGCGATCGGTCGCCTGGAGCACCCGGGCCACGATCTCGATCTTGTTGAGCGGATGCGTGCGATACACGAACTGCTTGGTGAGCGGCGACGGACCCGTGCTGGCGTCGTGATGTGCGTGGATCGTCATCGGCTGGCGCAGGAACCGCCGCGCCAGCGTCACGATCGGGTCGGGCATCGTCGCCGAGAACAGCATCGTCTGCCGTTCCTCGGGCAGCAGCGTGAGGATGCGCTCCACGTCGTCGAGGAACCCGAGGTCGAGCATCCGGTCGGCCTCGTCGAGCACCAGCGCGCGCACCGAGTGCAGGCGCAGGTGCTTGCCCTTGGCCAGGTCGAGCAGCCGGCCGGGCGTGCCGACCACGATCTCGACGCCGTTGCGCAGCGCCTCGACCTGCGGCTCGTACGCCACGCCGCCATACAGCGGAAGCACCCGCACGCCGCGGGTCTTGCCGGCAGCGGCGATGTCGCGGGCGACCTGCAGGCCCAGCTCGCGGGTCGGCACGACGACGAGCGCCTGCGGCAGTCCGTCGGCGCCCTCATCGGGTGCGGTGACGCGGTCCAGCAGCGGAACGCCGAAGCCGAGGGTCTTGCCGGTGCCGGTCGGCGCCTGTCCGATCAGGTCGGTGCCGCGCAGCGCGATCGGCACGGCGTATTCCTGGATCGCGAAGGCGCGGGTGATGCCGACCGCCTCGAGCGCGGCCACGGTCTCCGGCCGGGCGCCCAGGTCGGCGAAGGTGGGACTGTCTGCGCGCACAGGAGCGCGGGGGGCCACCGTCTCGGCGGCCTCGGTGTTGTCGATCGTCATGTTGTGCTCGGGGTGTCTCTCTCGCGGGAGCGCCCCTGATGTGCCGGGTGCGCTCGATCTGTGTGCGGCGCGGGCCACACGCGACCGGTGGACTGTGGTCGCGGGCTACAAGCGCCGGTTGCCGGGCTAGGGTCCGCCCGTGGCTATTGCGGCCATTGTAACGGCCAGACGACGGATTCGTGCACGACACTGTGTAGGCGCATAGGGTGATACGGCGGGGTACTGTGCCAGTGTGTCCGATATCACCCCGGCCGCCCGGTCCAGCGTCGAGTCACCCCAGGATGCGTTCGTCGACCTGCTGGGCATGCTCGCATACGGCGAGCTGGTCGCCTTCGACCGCATGGCCGCCGACGCCCGGCTGGCCCCCGACCTGCGCCGCCGCGCCGTGCTCAGCGAGATGGCGGCGCGCGAGATCACCAACTTCCGGCGCCTCGCCGACCGGCTGGCCGAGCTCGGCACCGACCCCGAGGCGGCGATGCGCCCCTACCTGCGCGCCGTGTCCGACTACCACGAGCAGACCGAGCCCAAGGACTGGCTGGAGGGCCTGACCAAGGCTTACGTCGGCGACGGCATCGCCGACGACTTCACGCGCGAGGTCGCCGCCGTGCTGGCCGCCCCCGACCGCGACCTGATCCTGGACGTGCTGCACGACTCCGTGCACGCCGGCTTCGCCGCCGACGAGCTGCGGGCCGCGATCGCGATCGATCCCAAGGTCGCCAACCGCCTGTCGATGTGGGCGCGCCGCCTGGTCGGCGAGGGGCTCTCCCAGGCCATGCGCGTGGCCGGCGAGCGCCCCTCGCTGGCGGCCCTGCTGGCGATCAACGGCACCGACTTCCAGGCCCTGCTCAGGCGCCTCACCTCGGCGCACACGGCCCGCATGAGCGCGGTCGGCCTCAACAACTGAGCGGCCGCCTCGCTCATGAAAAAGGGCCCCCTGGCGGGGGGCCCTTTTAGGCCTGGCAGCCGTCCCTCAGCGTGCGCTGGAGAAACCGACCGGCCGCGGGGAGGACTCGGCGATCTCCACGTAGGCCAGCTTGCCGACCGGCACGATCACCCGGCGGCCCTTCTCGTCGACCAGGGACAGAACACCTTTATCGCCACCGTTGATCGCGTCGGTGACCGCAGACTCGACCTCGCTGGGCGACTGGGTGCTCTCGAGCACCAGCTCCCGAGGCGCGTACTGCACGCCGATCTTGACCTCCACGTCTTCCTCCTTGATCGGGCGCGGCCGTGGGTAGGCCCGCACACCCAGTGTGGTTGAAGATTAACGCGATCAGGCGTGTTCGCCTTGCAGGGGGAAGCTCGCGATGCCGCGCCACGACAGCGCGGTCAGCAGGCTCTCCGCCTCGGCCTTGTCGACCTGGCGGCCGCCGGCGAGCCAGAACCGGGCCGCGATCTCGGCGGCGCCGACCAGGCCGGAGGCCAGGAGCTCGGCGCGGGCGCGGCTGACGCCGGTGTCGGCCATGATCGTGTCGGTGATGGCCGCGATGCAGCCGCTTTCGACGCGGTCGACGCGCTCGCGCACGGCCGGGTCGTTGCGCAGGTCGGACTCGAAGACGAGCCGGAAGGCTTCACTCTCGTGGTCGATGAAGTCGAAATACGCCTGGATCGCCCCGCGCACCCGGTCCTTGTTGTCGGTGGTCGCCTCCATCGCCGAGCGCACTCTGGAGACCATCGCGTCGCAGTGCGTGTCGAGCAGGGCCAGGTAGAGCTCGAGCTTGCCCGGGAAGTGCTGGTAGAGCACCGGCTTGGAAACACCCGCGCGCTCCGCGATGTCGTCCATCGCCGCGGCGTGGTAGCCCTGCGCCACGAAGACCTGCTGCGCTGCGGCGAGCAACTGCTTGCGGCGCGCTGACCGGGGTAGCCGCACTGGCCGTCCGGCCGCCTGCGTCCCGCTCATCGCCGAGGTCATTTTCACCATCCGGATTTGGGTCGAGATTGCAACTTACCCCCTTTCCACCCACACGGTAGCCTCACCTAGGGGCGACGGAGGAGCGTGCGGTGGACGAAACGGGGCAAGCCGGAAGCCCGGACGCGGCTGGTGCCTACCCTGGCGCGAACCCGGGCCTGAACCGGGGCCGGAACGGATACCCGGAAGGGCACGTCAACGGGGCTTCGCCGACGTCGGACGACGCGCTCGAGGCGATCGTCTCGGCCTGGCGCGAGCCGGCCACCGGCGCGATAGCGGGCCGTGCGACCGTCAATGGCCTCAACGGCGCTAATGGGGTCAACGGCTTCAGCGGCGTCAATGGCGTCAATGGCGCCGGCGGCCCGCGCGGGCGCGCCGAGGTCCGCAGTCCGTATTCGGACACGCTGGCCCCGATGAGTCCGCCGGTCTCGGCACCGCCACCGGCCCAGTCGCCGACCTCCACGCTGCACTATGGCCATTACGGGCCCGACGGCCAGGGCTGGCCGAACTCCAGCACCACCGGCGAGATCAAGAGCACCCCGGCCGCGCCCGCCCCCAGCGCCGTCTACGGCGCGCCGCCGGTCGACCACGCTGGTGAGGTCCGCCGGCCGGTCTCCGGGCAGCCCGCCTTCGAGCAGGTGCCCCACCAGCCCCAACAGCCGCAGCAGCAGCCGTATGACTACGACCAGCCCTACGACTACGACCAGCCGCAGCAGTCGGCCCTCGACCGGGTCGCCGAGCAGCAGGCGCACCAGTCCGACCAGTGGGGCTACCAGGGGCAGTATCCGCCGGGGCCATATCCGCCAGGGCCATACCCCCCGGGGCCGTATCCACCGGCGCCCTACCAGCACCAGCCCGAGCAGTACCAGCACCAGCAGCCCGAGCAGTACCGGCCGGAGCAGCAGCACCAGCAGCCCGAGCAGTATCAGCAGCCCGAGCAGTACCAGCAGACCGAGCAGTACCAGCCCGAGCGGTATCCGCGGGAGCAGTATCAGCAGGAGCAGCGGCATTGGGCGCCCGAGCCGGACACGCCGGAGTTCGACTGGGCGGCGCCGGTCCAGCAGGAGCCCGCGCCGCCGCCTGCGGCACCGCAGCAGCCGCAGGCCCAGCAGTTGCCTGCGCAGCGCGTGCCGGAGAACGACCCGCTCGTCGGGCCCTTGCCGCCCGTCCTGCTCGGCTCCGCCACCGCGATGACGGCCGCCGAGCCGGTCATGCCGACGTTCGCCGACCAGATGCCCCAGCCGGCGTACGATTCGCCGGAGCTGCCCCAACGCGTTCCCGCCGAGCCCGATGTGCCGCCAGTGCCCGCCGTCGAGGCGCAGCCGGTCGCGGTCGGGGCGCCCGAGCTCGCTCGGATCACCAACAAGCTGCGCGAGGACGAGGACGGCGCGCTGGACAGCCCGGACGACCGCCCCGACGGCTTCGACGTGCAGAGCGTGCTCCACGCGGTGCAGACCGTCAGCGGCGTGCACCGGGCCACCCTGCGCAAGAACGCCGACGGCCTGCACACGCTGCGCCTGGAGCTGGCCGACGAGGCCGACGCCGGGCAGGTCAGCCGGATCGTCGCGCGCATGCTCAACGACACGATGGGGCTGTCCGCCGAGCGCAACCCGCTGTTGCCGGAGGACGACGCGCCCCCGGCACCGGCCTCCGCCGCGGCCGCCCCGTCGTCGGCGGTGCCGACGGCCCGGCCGCCCGCGCGCAATGTGCCGCACAGCGCCGTGCCGGGATACGGCCGGGAGGCCCGCCGCCGGCGACCCGTCAGCGGAGGGCGCCGGGCCGCGGAGCAGAAGGCCCCCGCGCTCGTGCCCAATCCGGGCGCGATCGCCTCGCCGCGGGTCGTCATCGAGTCCGTCGACGTCAACACGCAGGGCATCGACGCCACCGTCGAGGTGCACCTGACCGCCGACAACCAGCCCGCCGTGGGCGTGGCGAGGGGCCCGAACTTCGACGGTTACGTGCTGAAGCTTTCCGCACTGGCCGCCGCATCCGCCGTCGACCAGCTGCTCATCGACGCCGACACCGTCCGCGCGCAGTGCTACATCGAGCATGCGGCCGTCGTGGCCCTGGGCGGGTGCGAGGTGGCGGTCGTGGTGCTGCTGCTGATGTACGACGGCTTCGTGGAACAGCTCACCGGCTCCGCGGTCGTGTCCGGGGACGGCGACTCCCGTCAGGCCGTGGTCCGCGCCACGCTGGCCGCCGTCAACCGCCGCCTGGAGGCCCTGCTTCCGTAGGCCCTGCTTCTGGCTCTGCTTCCCCGTAGGACGCCCGGCGCGTCCGGGGCACACTTGGCTTATGAAGCGTGCGTCTCTTGTCCCGGACTTCATCGTCCCGTCATCCGAGCGGCTGCCGGAGCGATGGCCGGGACGAGAGGTGGAGCTCGACGGGGCGGTGGCGTACGTTCGCGACACCCCGGCCACGACGCCCGGCGCCGAGCCGGCCGTCTATGTGCACGGGTTGGGCGGCTCGTCCACGAACTGGACCGACCTGGCCGGCATCCTCGCGGCCCGGCGGGACGGCATCGCGCTGGACGGCCAGGCGATCGACCTGCCCGGCTTCGGCTACAGCGGCCGGGCCCGCAGCTACACCCTCGACTCGATGGCGCACCACGTCATCCGCTGGATCGAGCACAGCGACCGCGGCCCGGTCCACCTGTTTGGCAACTCGATGGGCGGCGCCGCGATCGTCAAGGCCGCCGCGAGGCGCCCCGACCTCGTCCGCTCGCTGACCCTGATCTCCCCGGCCATGCCGTTCCTCGACCCGCGCCGCTCCCTGCAGGGCCGGCTCGTGCCGCTGCTGCTCCTGCCCAACGCGGCGCGCCTGGCCGGGCGCCGGATGGCCGCGATGGACCCCGAGACGCTCGCCGACATGGTCATCGACTCCTGCTACGCCGACCCCACCCGCTACCCGGAGCAGCGCCGGCTGGAGGCGATCGAGGAGGCCCGGCTGCGCAACCAGGTGCCGTGGTATGCCGAGGCGTACGTCGGCAGCCTGCGCGGCCTGGTCGGCAGCTTCCTGCGCGCGTACCTGCCGGGGGAGGGCTCCATATGGCGGGCCGCCGCCAGGATCACCGCGCCGACGCTGGTCATCGCCGGGCGGCAGGACAGGCTCGTGGACATCCGCACCGCACCGCAGGTCGCCCAGCTCATCCCGGACAGCCGGCTGATGATGCTGGAGGGCGTCGGCCACGTGGCGCAGATGGAGGTGCCGCGCTCGGTCGCCCGGGCGGTCCTCGGGCTCCTGAACGAGATCTCCGGTCAGCCGGTTGCGGTCGAGGTGCAGGGAGAGGTCCGGCGGCGCGTCGCCCGGGTGCGCATGGCAAGCTGAGCATCGATGGCGAGCCGGCTGATCAGCGACCGCCGGCGGGAGCCGGCTGCCCTGCCGAGCGACCCCTTGGCCGCTCGCGAGATCGTGCGCGCCGCCCGCCAGCGCCGCCGCCGGGACGCCCGCAGGCGGCGCTACCTGGTCGCCGGGGTGATGGCATCGGCCGGCCTCATCGCCGCGCTCGGCCTCGGCCGACAGTTGATCTTCACCGGCGACGCCGGTGACACCGGCGCACCCAGCGCGTCGGTGCGGCCGGAGACGCCGACGCTCGCCCCGTCCTCCCCGCCCTCCCAGCCGGCCAGCCCGCCGCCGGAGGCCGGGCCGGCCAAGGGAGATGGCACCTTCGCGTATGCGAGCTCCGCCGGGCCGGTCGCGGGGGCCGCGGGGACGCTGAAGAAGTACCGGGTCGCGGTCGAGAACGGCTCCGACCAGCAGGCCGACGCGTTCGCCACGGCCGTGGAGCAGGCCTACGGCGACCCGCGCGGCTGGACTGCCGCCGGCGACTTGCGCCTGCAGCGGGCCGCCGGGGAGGGCGCCGCCGACTTCACGGTCTTCCTCGCCACGCCGGCCACCTCGGAGGCCATGTGCGCGACGGCCGGGCTGCACACGGAGGGGTACACCTCCTGCCGGATCACCGGCAAGGTCATCATCAACCTGGCCCGCTGGCTCACCGCGATCCCGGACTACGGCAAGCCGGTGGCCGATTACCAGATGTACGTCATCAACCACGAGACCGGCCACGAGCTCGGCCACGGCCATGAGGCGTGCCCGGGGGCCGGGCGCACGGCGCCGGTCATGATGCAGCAGAC
Organism: Dactylosporangium sp. NPDC000555; assembly: GCF_040300025.1. Lineage (NCBI taxonomy): Bacteria > Bacillati > Actinomycetota > Actinomycetes > Micromonosporales > Micromonosporaceae > Dactylosporangium > Dactylosporangium sp. NPDC000555. The sequence goes on from NZ_JBEPDB010000001.1 coordinate 259,058, forward strand.
GTATGGCCTGAAGGGCTGCGTGGCCAACTCCTGGCCCTACCTGGACGGTCGGCGGTACACGGGACCCAAAGTGCCGTAGCTCACGTGGGTTTGGCACCCGGGCGCGGCAGAATGAGAACCATGTCGTTGCCTCCTCTGGTCGAGCCCGCCTCCGACCTGTCGGTGGACGAGGTCCGCCGCTATTCGCGCCATCTGATCATTCCCGACGTCGGGGTGGCCGGGCAGAAGCGACTCAAGAACGCCAAGGTGCTCTGCGTGGGCGCGGGCGGCCTCGGGTCTCCCGCCCTCATGTATCTCGCGGCCGCCGGTGTCGGCACGCTCGGCATCATCGAGTTCGACACCGTGGACGAGTCCAACCTGCAGCGCCAGATCATCCACGGCCAGTCGGACATCGGCCGCCCCAAGGCGGAGTCGGCGCGTGACTCGGTGCTCGAGATCAACCCGTATGTCAACGTCGTGCTGCACAACGAGGCGCTCAGCAACGACAACGTGCTGGAGATCTTCGCGCAGTATGACCTCATCATCGACGGCACCGACAACTTCGCGACGCGGTACATGGTCAACGACGCCGCGGTGCTGCTCGGCAAGCCGTATGTCTGGGGTTCGATCTACCGCTTCGACGGCCAGGCCTCGGTCTTCTGGGCCGAGCACGGCCCCTGCTACCGCTGCCTCTACCCGGAGCCGCCCCCGCCCGGCATGGTCCCGTCGTGCGCCGAGGGCGGCGTCCTCGGCGTGCTGTGCGCGTCGATCGGCGCGATCCAGGTGACCGAGGCGATCAAGCTCCTCACCGGCGTGGGCGACACGCTGCTGGGCAGGCTCATGGTGTATGACGCGCTGGAGATGAGCTACCGCAAGATCAAGCTGCGCAAGGACCCGAACTGCGCGATCTGCGGTGAGAACCCGACCGTCACCGGCCTCATCGACTACGACGACTTCTGCGGCGCCGTGTCGGACGAGGCCCAGGCCGCGACCATCGGCTCGACGATCACCGCGGCCGAGCTCAAGGAGTGGCAGGACTCCGGCAAGTCGGTCGAGCTCATCGACGTGCGCGAGCCGGCCGAGTGGGAGATCGTCCGGGTGCCCGGCGCGCGGCTCGTGCCGAAGGGCGAGATCCTCAACGGCAACGCGCTGGCCGAGCTGCCTCAGGACAAGCAGATCGTCCTGTACTGCAAGAGCGGCGTCCGCTCCGCGGAGGCCCTCGCCGCCGTCAAGGCGGCCGGCTTCAAGGATGCCGTCCATGTGCAGGGTGGCGTGGTCTCCTGGGTGAAGACCGTCGATCCGTCGTTGCCGGTGTACTAACGGATCACGAGGGGGAGGCGGGCGCGCGGTAGCGTACGGCCCATGGTGGACCTTGATGCCGCGATCGGCTACGTCGTCGCACACGGCGACGCCGTGGACCGCGCCCGCCTCGCCTGGCTGCGCACCGGCCAGGCACCCCCGGCCGACGTGCTGGAGAAGGCCGAGACGGGCCAGGCGTCCAGCGGCGGCTGGCCCGCCTTCTGGGGCGCGCACGTGGCCTCGGTCGACGCCACGTGCTTCCGCCTCACCGAGCTCGACGACCTCGGCGCGATCGACCGCCCCGCGGCCCGCCAGGCCCTCGACTGGCTGGGCCGCAGCCAGCGCCCCGACGGGATGTGGGAAGAGGACGAGTCGCTGGCCGGCATCGCCCCGCCGTGGGCCCAGCCCGGCGACGACGAGGCCCGCCTCTACCTGACCACGAACGCGGCCTTCTGGCTGATCGTCGGCGGCTCCGCCCCCGGCGACGAAGAGGAGCACGCGGCCCGCATCGCCCGCGCCGCCGAGGCGTTCCGCGCCTCGCTGCGCCCCGACGGCACCTGGCCGTCCTTCCTCGTCACCGGCTGGCTGGGCTGCGCCGTGCTCTACCACCTGGGCTGGTTCTACGAGTCGGCACAGATCCAGGTGGCGCTGGCCGACCGCGTCCCCGACATGTCCGCCGCGGACACGGCCCTGCTGTTCGCCTCCCTGCGCCGCGTCGGCATGTCGACGGACGACTGGTTGCTGAGCGCCGCACGCCGCCGCCTGTCCGAGACACAGCGCAGCGACGGCGGCTGGACCAGCGACGACGGCGACCGGTTCAACGTCCACACGACGCTGACCGCGATCCGCGCCCTGCGCTGAGCCACCCGTCGTCGCCGTGCGGACCTCCCGGACCCGGCGAGGCGACAAGGCGGGAAGTCACGACTCGTCCGGCCACCACGCTGCGCTGCGCATGTCGACCTTCTCCCCGCGCAGCGGCGTCCCCTCGCTGCGGTGCCGCCGCAGCGCCTCCGTCTCGTGACCGGGAACCAGCCGCCCGCTGGAGGCCACCACGCGGTGCCAGGGCACGCCCCCGCCGTAGTGCGACATCACAGCCCCCACCTGCCGCGGTCCGCCACGGCCCAGATACTCGGCGATCGCGCCGTACGACATCACCCGGCCCGGCGGGATGCGCTCCACGAGGTCGAGGACCATCTCCGCGTACTCGTCGTCGGCCACGATATGGGAACCTACCGCGCCGTGCCACAGGGCACGCGGCAAGATAGGCGGCGTGCGCGAACAGGTCACCGAGGCTCGACGCATCGTCGTCAAGGTCGGGTCGTCGTCGCTGACCACCGCGACCGGGGGTCTCGACGAGGGCAGAGTCAAGGCGCTGGTCGAGGCGCTGGTCAGCACGCCCGCCGAGGTGGTGCTGGTCTCGTCGGGCGCGATCGCCGCCGGGCTCGCCCCGCTCGGGCTGCCGCGCCGGCCGCGCGACCTGGCCACCCAGCAGGCCGCCGCGAGCGTCGGCCAGGGGCTGCTGATGCGCGCGTACAACGACGCCTTCGCCCGGCACGGCCGCGTGGTCGGGCAGGTGCTGCTGACCGTTGACGACGTGACCCGCCGGGCGCACTACCGCAACGCGTACCGCACGCTGCGCCGCCTGCTGGACCTCAAGGCGATCCCGATCGTGAACGAGAACGACACGGTCGCGACCGAGGAGATCCGCTTCGGCGACAACGACCGGCTCGCCGCGCTGGTGGCCGCGCTCGTGCACGCCGACCTGCTCGTCCTGCTGTCGGACGTCGCCGGCCTGTACACCGGCGACCCGTCCCTGCCGACCTCGCGTGCGATCGGCGACGTGCGCACGTTCGGCGATCTCGAGGGCGTCGACGTCCGGCGCCCCGGCAAGGCCGGCGTCGGCACCGGCGGCATGGTCACCAAGGTCGAGGCCGCGCGGATCGCCACCACCAGCGGCATCCCGGTCGTGCTGGCCTCGGCCCCGCACGCCGCGGAGGTCCTTGGCGGCCAGCCGGTCGGCACGCTGTTCCACCGCCAGCGCGAGCGGCCCCAGGCCCGGCTGTTCTGGCTCGCGCACGCGACCACCCCCCGCGGCCGGCTCCACCTGGACGCGGGCGCGGTCCGCGCGGTCGTCGCCGGACACGCGTCGCTGCTGCCCGCCGGGATCACGTCGGTCGACGGCCGGTTCGCCGCCGGCGACCCGGTCGACCTCGTCGACGTGGCCGGCGTGCCGATCGCCCGGGGCCTGGTCAACTACGACGCCGCCGAGCTCCCGCCGCTGCTGGGCCGCTCGACGGGCGACCTCGCCGCCGAGCTCGGCCCGGCATACGAGCGCGAGGTCGTACACCGCGACGACCTCGTCCTGCTGTAGAACCCGCCCGCACGGCCGTCGTCGCCCGGTACGGATACAAGCTCCGGCGAGTAGGCTATCGCCATGTCGGGAGTGCTGGGTGAGCCGATCAAGTTCGTGCTCAACTGGGGGCGGCGCTACTCGCTGTGGGTGTTCAACTTCGGGCTCGCCTGCTGCGCGATCGAGTTCATCGCCACCTCCATGGGGCGCCATGACTTCATGCGCCTCGGCGTCATCCCGTTCGCCCACGGGCCGCGGCAGGCCGACCTCATGGTCGTGTCCGGAACGGTCACCGACAAGATGGCGCCCGCGATCAAGCGGCTCTACGACCAGATGCCCGAGCCGAAGTACGTCATCAGCTTCGGGGCCTGCAGCAACTGCGGCGGGCCCTACTGGGACTCGTATTCGGTGACGAAGGGCGTCGACCAGATCATCCCCGTGGACGTGTACGTCCCGGGTTGCCCGCCGCGGCCGGAGGCACTGCTGCACGGGATCATGCGGCTGCAGGAGAAGATCGCCGGGGAGCAGGCCGGGCTCGGCGGCACGCCCAGGCCCGACGTGCGGGCGCTGACCGCCCCGCTGGTGAAGCCGTGAACCCGGCCGAGGTCGGCGAGCGGCTGGTCGGCGCGCTCGGGGCCGGCGAGGCGTCGCAGAGCGGCGGCGGGCAGTTCGCCCGGGCGACCGTCGACGTGCCGGCGGAGCGCTGGGTCGAGGCGATCCGCACCGCCCGGGACGAGCTGGGCTGCGACTTCTTCGACTGGCTGTCCGCCGTCGACGAGCTGCCCGGCGGGTTCACGATCGTGGCGCACCTGTGGTCGACCGGGCAGCGGCACGGCGTGCTCGTGCGCACGGCGCTGCCGCGGGAGGAGCCCGCGCTCGCGTCCGTCGTCGCGTTGTTCCCGGGCGCGGCCTGGCACGAGCGGGAGACCCACGAGATGTTCGGCATCGCGTTCGAAGGCCATCCCGGCCTCGCGGCGCTGCTGCTGCCGCCGGAGTTCGAGGGGCACCCGCTGCGCAAGGAGTTCGTGCTCGCCTCGCGCGTGGCCAAGCCCTGGCCGGGCGCCAAGGAGCCGGGCGAGAGCGAGCACGCGGCGAGCAAGCGCGCGCCCATGCGCCCGCCCGGCGTTCCGGAGCCCGGCGCGTGGCCGGGAGGGCGCGGCTGATGCCGGTCTGGCTTGAGCTGGTGATCCGCGTCCTGGCGGTCGTCGTCGCGTTCCTCACCTTGCCGCTCATCGTCGGCCAGGCCGAGCACAAGGTGATGGCGCACATGCAGGGGCGCCTCGGGCCGATGTACGCCGGCGCGTTCCACGGCTGGGCGCAGCTCGTCGCCGACGGCGTGAAGTTCGTGCAGAAGGAGGACATCACCCCGCGGGCGGCCGACCGGCCGGTGTTCCGGCTCGCCCCGGTGATCGCCCTCCTGCCGTACCTGGTCGTCCTGCTGGTCATCCCGCTCGGCCCGAACGGACTGGTGGCCCAGTCGCTGGACATCGGGCTGTTCTTCGTGCTCGCCGTGGTGGGCGTCGGCGTGGTCGCGGTGCTCATGGCCGCGTGGGCCAGCGCGAACAAGTACGCGCTGCTCGGCGGCCTGCGCGCGGCGGCACAGCTGCTCGGCTACGAGCTGCCGTTCATCCTCGCCGCGCTCTCGGTCGCGATGGCCGCGGGCACGCTGTCGCTGTCCGGGATCGTCGAGGCGTGGCGGCCCTGGTGGCTGATCTGGCAGCTGCCGGCGATGCTCGTGTTCTTCATCGCCGGGCTGGCCGAGATCCGCCGGCCGCCGTTCGACATGCCGATCGCCGACTCCGAGCTCGTGTTCGGCTACATGACCGAGTACACCGGCCTGCGCTTCGCGTTCTTCCTGCTCGCCGAGTACGTCGGCATCGTCGTCATCGCGGCGCTGACCACCGTGCTGTTCCTCGGCGGCTGGAAGGGGCCGTTCGGCCTCGACGAGCAGCTCGGCTGGGCCTGGACCCTGATCAAGGTCTTCGCCGTGTCGTTCGTGGTGATCTGGGTGCGGGTCTCCTACCCGCGGCTGCGCGAGGACCAGCTGCAGCGGCTGTGCTGGCTGGTCCTGGTCCCCGCCGCGCTGGGCCAGCTCGTGCTCACGGCCGCCGTGAAGGTCGCTGCAGGAGACTGAGAAAAGCCACAAGCAGCTGCTCTCGTACCGCGGGATCCGCCGCGTCCAGCAGCGAGTTCACGACGGCCATGCGCTCCGGCAGCGCCCCGCCCGAGCCGAACCCCAGCGCACCGGCCAGCTGCTCGACCGGGGCCGTCGCCAGCAGGTCGAGGATGCCCGGCGGCAGCTCGACCGGGCCGTGCTCGCGCGCCGCGGCCACCGACGCGGACAGGTCAGCCTCGAACTCCGCGACGCGGGGTGCCACGGCGGCGGTGACGGTCAGGTGCACCGAGGCCGGGATGTCGCCGTGCCGGAACTGGGGCTGGGTGTGCCAGCCGCGGGCGGCCAGCTCGTCGGCGAGCACGAAGAGGTTGACCGCCGAGGACATGAAGGCGACGACCGTCGACTCCCGCGGTACGACATGAAGGTCTTGGATCTTGGAAACGGCGCCGGCGATCGCCGCGGTGGCGTCGCGCGTCCTCGCCGCCAGCGCCAGGTAGCCGTCGTCGCCGATGTGGCGCAGCGTCGCCCACGCCGCCGCGATCGGGCCGCCCGAGCGGGTCGAGGAGATGACCGGGTTGACCATGGTGTACCCGGGCCAGTCGGCGTAGCCGAAGTACTGCGACGCGCGCAGCCGCTCGTCCCGGTGCAGCAGGATCGAGACGCCCTTGGGCGTGTACGCGTACTTGTGCAGGTCGACCGAGATGCTCGTGACCCCGGGGACGGACAGGTCGAACGGCGGGACGGGCTCGCCGAGGCGGCGCAGGTAGGGCAGCGTCCAGCCGCCGAAGCACGCGTCGACGTGACAGCGCACGCCCGCGGCCGCGGCCGCCGCGGCGATCGGCTCGACCGGGTCGATCAGCCCGTGGGCGTACGACGGCGCGGAGCAGGCGACGAGAACCGTCTCCGGGGTGATCGCCGCGGCCACCGCCGCAGGGTCGACGCGCAGCGTTACCGGGTCGACCGGGACGGTGTCGAGCGCCACCCGTAGGTACGCGGCGGCCTTGGCCAGCGCGGCGTGCGCGGTGACCGGCATGACCAGGCGCGGGGCGGCGACATCCGGGCGGCCGTCGCGGGCCGCCTTCACCGCGAGGATGAGCGACTCGGTGCCGCCGCTCGTCACGCTGCCGACCGTGCGCTCGTCCCCGCCGAGGACCTGCGCGGCCGCGCCGACGAGATCGTTCTCCATCGCCAGCAGCGACGGGAACGCGGTCGGGTCGAGCCCGTTGACGTGCGCCGACATGGCGTGCGCCGCGGCGGCGAGCTCGTCGAGGCCGGCCAGGCCCGGGTCGTAGACGTAGGCGAACAGCCGGCCGCCGTGCGTCGGCAGGTCGCCGCCGCGCATGGCCCGCAGCTCCGCCAGGACCTCCTCGGCCGGCAGACCGTGCTCCGGTAGCGCACCCATCGTGGTTCAGACCTCCGTCGGCAGTCGCTCTTCGTCGCGGCGCAGTCGCGCCTCGTCCAGGTCATAGCCTCGCAGTGTGAACAGCGCCAATGCCATGACGACGGCGGGCACGACGGTGAAGCCGAGCAACACGCCGACCCGTGCCGTGTCGGTCTGCGCGGCGGCGGTGCCCGAGTCGCTGGAGACGTATCCGAACGCGGCCAGGATCAGCGCGAAGATGCCCGGGCCGAGCGCGAGCCCGAACGTCTCGCCGGCCGTCCACAGCCCGGTGAACACGCCCGCCTGGCGTCGCCCCGTGCGCGCGGCGTCGTAGGCGATGCAGTCGGGCAGCATGGCCAGGCCGAAGACCTGCTGACCGGCGTAGCCGCACCCGACCAGGCCGGTGATCACGTACGTCGCGGCCGCGGGCAGGACCGGCGCCAGCGCGATGAGCGCGGCGGCCGCGGCGAAGAGCAGCGAGGCCAGCACGTACGCACGCAGCTTGCCGATCCGGGCGCCGACCCGCGACCACAGCGGCATCACCAGCAGCGCCGGGCCGACGAAGCACGCGAACAGCACGGTGGCACCGGTGTCCGGGTCCCGCAGGATCTGGGTGGCGAAGTAGCTCACCCCGGCCAGCATCGTGGCGATGCCGGCCGCCTGGACGATGAAGCAGATCAGCAGCCGGGTGAAGGCGCCGTTGTTCCGTGCCGTGCGCAGCTGCCGCCCGAGGCTGGACTCGCTCTCCAGGATCCGGCCCGTCGGGGCGCCGCGGGTGCCGAGGAAGGATCCGACGGTACCGAGGACGATCAGGATCGCGACGAAGACGCCCATCGCCCGGTGGCCCGGGATGCCACCGCCGAACTGCTTGGTCACCATCGGGGCCACGGCGCCGGAGACCAGGATCGCGACCGCGAGCAGCGCGACCCGCCAGGTCATGAGCCGGGTCCGCTCGGCGTAGTCGTCGGTCATCTCGGCCGGCATCGCCACGTAGGGGACCTGGTAGAACGCGTATGCGGTGGCGGTGGCGAGGAAGACCACGGCCACGTAGACGCCGCTGCGCACCGGCGCGGCGAAGATCGCGGCGAACAGCACGGCGACCGCGAGACCCCCGCCGAGCAGGAAAGGCCGCCGGGCGCCCCATCTGGTGCGAGTACGATCGGAAATCCGCCCGGCAACCGGGTTGATCAGCACATCCCACGCCTTCGGCGCCAGCACCAGCAGCCCGGCGATCCCGGCCGTGACGCCCAGGGTGTCGGTGAGGTAGGGCAGGAGCAGCAGACCTGGCACGGTGCCGAAGGCTCCCGTGACCAGCGAGCCGAGCGCGTATCCCGCCCGAACGCGACCGGGCAGTGACTCCGACGGGTGATCCATGGTTCACGGATGCTACCGCGAGTTTTCTTCATGGAAGGGCCCTGATCCGAAGATCCCGGCGGGTGTCGCCGCGGGCCATCCCGCCACCGCCGAGGTGGGCCTACGCACCCTCGAGGCCGGTGGCTCCGCCGCGGACGCGGGCGTGGCCGCCATGCTGGCCGCGTGCGTCGCCGAGAGCGTGCTGACCGGCGTCGCCGGCGGCGGGTTCGCGACGTACCACGAGGCCGCGACCGGCACCACGACGTGCCTGGACTTCTTCTGCGCGGTGCCGGGCCTGGACGCCACCCGCCCCGCCGCCCCCATGGAGCCGATCGCGGTCACCTTCGGGAGCGTGCCGCAGCGCTTCGAGATTGGCGCCTCCAGTGTCGGCGTCCCCGGCGTCCCCGCGGGCTGCGGCGCCCTGCACCGCCGCTGGGGCCGCCTGCCGTGGCGGCGCGTCGTGGACCCGGCCCGGTCGCTGGCCCGCAGCGGCACCCTGCTGCCGCACGCGCACGCCGCGACCCTGGCAGCCCTGCGGGCGGCTATGCTGCCCGGCTTCGGAGCGAAGGTGTACGCCCCGACCGGCCGCCTCCTGACCGGCGGCGACCTGCTGTACCACCCGGGCCTGTCGACGGCCCTGAGCATCCTGTCCGACGAGGGCCCGAGCGCCTTCTACCGAGGCTCCATCGCCGAACAGACGGTGGCCACGGTGCAGTCCGGCGGCGGCATCCTGACCCGTACCGATCTCGCGTCGTACCGCGTCCTGTCCCAACCCGTGGCGGCGGCCTCCCTGGCCGGCCGGACGGTGCTGGCACGGCGCGACCTGAACGGATTTATCGCGACCTTGGATGCTCTGGCCGATGTAGCGGACCTGCCGCGACCGGCGCGGGCGGTCGCTTTGGCGAACGCCCTGCGCTCGGACGCCCCTCAACGCCCGGACGACACCACGAACATCACGGTGGTGGACCCCGAGGGCAACGCCTGCGTGACCACCCTGACCCTCGGCATCGGCTCCGGGATCTGGCTGGACGGCCTGGGCGTGCACCTGAACTCCATGCTCGGCGAGGGCGAGCTGATCCGACCCGGCACGAGCCCCGGCGACCGCATGGCCTCGTGCATGTGCCCCACGGTGGTGACGGCCCCGGACGGCCGGCTGCTCCTGGCCATAGGCTCGGCCGGCGCCACCAGAATCCGCATGGCCCTGCTCCACACTTTGATCAACACTCTGATCGACGGCACCGACACGGCGACCGCGATCCACCGCCCGAGATTCCACGTGGTGTCGGACGTAGTCCACGTCGAGCCCGGCTACCCGGACGACGAGCTGGAGGCCTTGTCGGAGGCCGGCTACAAACTCCAGCAGTGGGACCACCTGGACCACTACTTCGGCGGCGTGAGCGCGGTAGGCACGTCTGGCGCCGCCGGCGACCCAAGAAGAGGCGGCACCGGCCGCCACCTGTGGCCTGGACAGAGCTGGTGAAGTCGCGGGCCTCGTGGTGCTATCGCTGCTGCTCGAGCCACTGGTCGAAGGTGGTCGGCGCGATGCGGGCACCCTCGCCCGGCAGCAGCACGTCACCGGCCATCGCCGGACCGAACAGCGCCGACCAGGTCGGCACGAGCGTGACCGCGCGGCCGCGCGCGGAGTTGGTGCGCCGGGCCATGTCGACCAGGTCCTGCGGGTCCGGACCGGCGATGTCGGCGTAACGCCCCTGGGGCTCGCCGGTGGCGATCTCGGCGAGGATGTCGGCCACGTCCGCGGGCGCGATCGGCTGCACGAGCAGCGGGGCGATGGTGGCGACCCCGTCTTGCTCGGTCCAGCTGGTCACCATCGCGGCGAAGTCGTGGAACTGGGTGGCCGGGACGATCGTCCACGGCACCGGCCCGGCGGCCACGAGGCGCTCCTGCTCCCGCTTGCCCGCGTAGTGCGCGTTGCCCTCGACGCGATGGATCCCGGCGATGGAGAGCAGCACGTGGTGCCGGACTCCGGCCCGCTGTTCGGCCGCCAGGAGGTTGCGCGTGGTGGTGCCGAAGAACGCCACCGTCTCTGCCGGGTCGGCCGCCGTGCTGTTGGTGACGTCGACGACGGCCGCGACGCCGGTCAGGGCGTCGGCGAGGCCGTCACCGGTGGACAGGTCCACTCCGTGGGAGCGGCTGATCCGCACGACCTCGTGCCCGTCCCGTTCGAGGGCAGTGACGGTGAGGGTCCCGATGTTTCCTGTCGCGCCGGCAACTGCGATCCGCATGATGATCTCCCCCTTGGCGTTGTCGTCGGCGACGCTATCATGGACTAAATAGATCTACAATATCTGCGATAGACTCGGCGGTGTGAAGCTGCCTGTGAGCACCGAATGGGTCCTGCACTGCGCCACCACGCTGGCGCAGCTCGAACCGGGAACCACCGCGTCCACGGCCCAGCTCGCGCAGTACTACGACCTCCCGCCGGCCTACCTCGCCAAGCAGCTCAAGGCGCTCGTCAAGGCCGGTTTGCTCGCCGCCACCACCGGCCCCCGGGGAGGATTCCGGCTCGCTCGGCCCACCGCCGACATCACCCTGCTGCAGATCGTCGAGGCCGTCGACGGCGCGTCCCCGCCCTACGAGTGCCGCGAGATCCGCCAGCAGGGACGGGGAGCACTACCCCCCGAGGACTGCCGCGACACCTGCATCCTGGCCGAGAAGATGGCCGACGCGCACCAGGCATGGCGCCGCAGCCTCGCCGACGTCACCCTTGCCGACGTCCTCACCGCGCTGCCCCCGACCGCACCGGCCCGCACCCGATCCCGCCTGGCGAGCATCCGCTGACACCTGCGGCGTTGAGCACGCCCGTTGATCATTCTGAGGGGGCGGTGGACTCGCGCCGGCGGGCGTGCCACGCCAGGAGGAGGAACGCCACCGCAGTGGCCGTTATCTCGATGGTCAGCACGACGTGCAGTGACAACCCGGCGTGGAGCGCGGGCACGAGGAACGTGATGAGCCCTCCGATCACGACCGCCAATCCGATCCGCCGAAGTCGTTCCGCCCGGCGTGACCGCTTCGGCGCCTCCCGGCCGGTCAGCGCTTCCCTGGCGGCCCCCGCGAACGCGGCGGCATACCAGATGAATCCTGCTGAGGCTGGCACCGCTGGTACGAACTGGGGCACCTGCTCGTCCGGGTTGTCGGTGGTGAGTCGGGTGGCGCCCGCGGCGGAGACGGCGAACACCCTGCCGTCGTAGCGCTCCATCGTGGCCATGAGCCCGTCGGTGGGGAGCGACCGCCACTGCTTCGGTCGCGTCGCCACCCAGGCCCGGACGCCGTCGCTGGTGGTCAGTTGATACTCGTCCAGTCTGTTTCTGCGGACCTTGACCAGGTCGACCACCCGCACCGTCTCCAGCGACCTGCAGCCCGACGTGACCGTTTCCGAGCATGGCGGCGCGTGGTGGTACTGCCACGACTCCCAGCCGTAGTCGATCAAGACAGCGATCAACCCGGCCGTCAACGACCCGAACAGCACCACCGAGACGACACCGACCCAGTACGCGCCGCTCGGCCCCGGCCTGACGCCCGGAGGAGGGTCGGACTCGGCACCCTGGTTGCCCGATGCGCGTGAGCGCGCGACCCGCAGCGCCCACCAGACGACGGCCAGGAAACGAAGAACCCGGTACAGCAGCGTGAAGGCCAGCACCGTGATGAGCGTGATGTCGACGATCGCCAGGACCCACACGGCGACGTTCGCGACCGGCCCGATGCCGACCTCGTCCTGCCGCTCCAGAAGGGTCCCGAACGCAAACGTGATCGCCGCCGGTACCGCCAGGAGCGCGACCCCGTGCCCGAGCGACCTGAGCGACGACCGCACCGTCCGGGACGGCTCATGCCGCTGGTCGGGGCGATCGGCGCCGTGCACCGCGTCCGGCGGATTCCCGACCGGCGTCGCCCCGGCGTCAGATGGGCCACGATTGAAGCGCCGAACAATGTGTACCGTGCCGTAACCGGCGACGACGAGCCCGGCAAGTAGCAGCAGCGCACCGGGCACGGCCGGCACCCAAGCGGTCAGCGCGATCAGCCCCAGTGCGGGCAACAGCACGACGACGTACCAGACGACGAACCACGCCACCCGGCGCCACGGCGTGCCGTCCTTCTCAGCTGATTCGTCCACAACCTTGGATTTTCGCGCACCGGCACAACGCAGAGAAGTGCGTCGACGCCCCTCTGTCCCAGCGAATTTTGGCTAATCCGATCCCTGCGGGGTTACCCGGCGAGCGCGTGCCCATGCCTGTCGCGATGCGAGGACCGGCCGCGAGTGTGTGGTGCGAAGACCGGCCGCGAGGGTATAGGGAAACCGTGCCGGACATCCTCACAGCGCTGCCGGCGGACGCGTGCGCCGCCACCGTCCTCGGCGGCCCGACCGTCGTCCTCGCCCTCGGCGGCCTGCGCATCGTCAGCGACCCCACGTTCGACCCGATCGGCCAGCACGGGTACCTCACCAAGACCATCGCACCCGTCGCGACCGAGGAGCAGGTCGGCGCGGTCGACGTCGTCCTGGTCAGCCACCAGGAGCACCCGGACAACCTCGATGATCGCGGCCGAGCCTTCGCGCTGGCCGCACCGCTGGTGCTGGCCGGTCCCCGGTCGGCGGAGAAGCTCGGCTCGCCGGCCGTCGGGCTGGCCCCTTGGACCGAGCGCTCGCTGCCCCGCCCGGACGGCGGTGGCGAGCTGACGGTGCTCGCGGTCCCGGCCGTCCACGGCCCAGAGGACGGCGAACGCGACCCCTTCGGCAACGTCAACTGCGAGGTCATCGGGTTCGTCCTGTCGGGGCAGGACCTGCCCACCGTCTACATCAGCGGCGACAACGCCTCGATCCGCACCGTGGCCGAGATCGCCCGCCGCGCGCCGGCCATCGACGCCGCCGTGCTGCACGCCGGGGCGGCCCGGGTGCCGGCGAAGTTCGGCGGACGCCCCCTCACCATGGACAGCCGCCGCGCCGCGGCCGCCGCCGCCGTACTCGGCGCCGACGTTGTCGTCCCGGCACACTACGACGGCTGGGCCCACTTCTCCGAGGGGCGCGACGACCTCGAGGTGGCCTTCCAGGAGGCCGGCCTCTCTTCGCTGCTGTTCGCCACCGAGCACGGCTCCTGGACGCCGCTGCGCCGCGGCTGAGCCGAGGGCATTCGCTCGACGGAAGCCCCTGCTCGGCGACGTCCCCTGTCCACCGGCGCCAGCGCAGCATGCAGCACGCCTGTACGAATAGCGCCCCACTCCGTCCGGGCGCAAACTATCCTTCATGACTCGAGTGCGCGACGCCGTTGTCACTCTGATCTGCCTTATGATCCTGGTCCCGCTGCTGGTGCTATCGACAGCGGTTGCCGGGCTCAATCCCCGGCACCGGTCCGGCATCCCACTGTCCGCAGTGGAGCTTCCTTTCCTCGACAGACCGCATTCGGCCGGTACCCGGCCACCGGCGTTGGACGAAGTAACCGACGCGCTAATCACGATGAAGGACACCGGGTGGGTCGAGGATTTCGGTGGCCAAGATGGTCGGATCTACATCGTGACCACTCGGTTGAGCCCCTCCCCGCTACCCGATCTCGGTCACCGCTTCGATGGCGAAACGGTCGGTGTGATCTACAGTCCACTTGCGAGCCGGTCCAGTCTGGATAAGCAGGGCGACGACTCCACCACCGAGACATGGTGGCAGCGCGCGGATCCTCTGGGCACCTGGGTGACGCTGATGTTCGGCTTTCCCAGGCAGCTCGCCGCCGCACTGCTGCTGACCGTGATCGTCTGGGCGTTCGTCCTGCGCCGGCGCCGCAGAAGGCCGGTACCAGAACCGCAGCCAGCCGCTGCCTCTTAACCAAGAGCTCGTCTCCGCCACCGAAGCCGGGGAGTGGGGCTAGCTGCACCTCACGGGTGCGACGGTGGCTGTCGGCCAAGGCTGGAGCAACGACGACCAGGTGACCGAGCACCGTGGCCTGAAGCACCGGCCAAGACGGCAACCCGATCCCAGTGATCATGGCGCCAAACTTTTGTCGCGCATTCGTCGCGTCGGGCGAGATCCAGCCGTTCCGCCTGAGAGGCAGTGAGACCTACGCACGAGGCCCGTGACCGTGTCACGGGCCTCTTTTGCAATGCCACGCTGCTTCCGCAGGTCGGCGACCCGCGCTCCGAACGCGCGTTGCTGCTCGGCGATCACAGATGCATCGGCCCCTTTCCGGATTCGGCCTGCATGAACGTGACGTCAATGCCGCTCAGGTACTGCTGCCGTTCGGCCAGGAAGTGCTTGGTGTGTGGCTGCTGCTCGTGGAAGTCGAACGCCGCGCGGTCGGCGTACAGCTCGTAGAATACGCGCGTCAGTGGCTCGTCCGGCACAGAGTGCACCACGTACGCCAACGTGTCCGGTTCGTGCCGCTCAATTTCGGGCGTCGTCCGCGACACCAGGTCATCGAACCCCTTTGCGGCCTTTTCGTCGTGGAGGTGGAAGTGGACGACGAGTGCGAATCCCCTGCTCATTGCCTTCCTCTCTGTAGCTTTCGCGACGTATTTGCAGAGCGCGCAACGATAATGGCCTGCGCAAAGCCTCTGACCTGCCGTTTCGCTCCGGCGATCCGCCGTTGGCCGCAGAGCCGCCCACGATCCGCCGACTGCCCACGAATCATTCGGGCGCTTCGCTGACATGGTCGACGAAGCCGAGGCGGCGGTTCATTGCGATCGCGGACGCGTTGAGCGGGTGGTGCAACGTGATGACCCGCCGGTATCCCGACGAGCGTACGAAGCGGATGCCGAGGAGCTTCAGCGCCAGCGACAGACCCTGGCCGCGGTAGGGCGCGAGCACGCCGGTCATCTCGTTGAACGCATATCCCTCGGTCGGGTTCAATGACGTCGCGGACATGCCGATCCACTCGCCATCGCGAACCGCGAGCACGACTGCGCTCGGGTGGAAGCTTGGCACCTCGATGCGCTTCGCCACGTACTCGTCGTACGTGTGGAATGCTCCCCGCTGCGGGATATCGGCCGAGCACGTCTTGTTGAGCTCGTACAACGCCCCGCGGTGGTCGGCCGTGTCGCCGAGCTCGGCGAACGTCGTGAACTCGATACCCGACTCGCGCGCCCTCCGCAGATAAGGCTCGAACTCCCCTTCGTCGAACTCGTCCACGTCCAATTGAAGGCGCACCCAATCCGCCATGATCGAAGCGTATCCCGCCCTCTCGATCACCCCAGCGCTCCTTGAGCAGGACTGCAACGCCATGACCGAGGCGCCGCGCGACCTCGGTCGGCGGCACGCCGGCGATGGCAGCGGCCCGCCGTAGATGCCCCGGAAGAGCCGAGCATCCTCGGCCACGCCGAACGCCTCGACGTGGTGGCGCAACATCGCGACGAGCTGTGGCGGCTGCGGGAAGACCACGCCGCTCGTGGGCTGCGCCGTCATCGGTCCAGTGCGAGCCGACGTGTGGCACTGTCTGGGCGAGCACCGTTCTTCCCCAGCCCGGTCGCCGGGAGCGTGCAGCCGGAGTGCCCGCAGGTCCGCCGCCTCCGAAGGGTGCATGCCCGCGTAGTACAGGCACCCGAAGAAGGCGACCACCCGCTCGGCGCGCTTGCCGAGACTTCGGACGGTGTTGAGCAGCGCGGTCCGCTTCCGCTGGACCGTCGTCACCGCAGCCGGCTTGCCGCCGAGCCGGACGCAGGGTCGGCGGCGTCCCGATTGGGTCGGTCTTGCCTCTTTGAGCTGCCGCGATGTCCGTCGTCGCCCGAGCCGTCTGCCGTATCCGGCGCTACCGGCCCAACAGCGATTCGGTGTCGAGCTGGAACGCGAACGGCCGGTCCGAGGCGAGCACGGCACCGCTCGTAGCTGTCGCGTGCTCGACGTAGTGCGCGCCTTCCAGGCGGTACAGCCGCAACAGCACTACGTCCGAATCCTGCTCGACCAGCAGGTACCACGCGATCTGCGCGGCCGCGTACAGCTGCATGTTCAGGAGGCGGTCTGCCGAGGCGTTGCCCGGCGAGACGACCTCGGACGCCTCGGTCATCGCGCCGTCATCGTCGGTGTCCGCCACGACCAGATCGGGGATGACGATCCGGCCGGTGTGCAGCCGGACGTTGACCGCCTCCCAGACCTCCAAGCCAGCCGCCGAAGCCGGCCCGTCGAGGGCGTTGGCGATCCGCCGGGACAGCCGCTGGTGGCGCTTGGTCGGGGCGGGGCTCACCAACAGGCTCCCATCGAGCAGCTCGATCCGATCCACCGTCTCGCCCAGCGCGAGGTAATCCGCCTCACTCCACGGACCGACGTGCTCTAACACGGTGACGCTCATCTCGGACCACCTCCCGGCCGACACCTGGCTCAAGCTTCTCAAGACCGAAGCCGCAGCTCCACGCAGCGCGGACAAGATCGACCTGCCCACGATCTGCCCACAACCAGCCGTGACCGGCTGGATTCACCCGGACCGGGCCGGACACAAAAGAAGGCCCTCGCCCAGAGTTTCCCCTGGTCAAGGGCCTTCTTTTCTGCCAAGTGGCGGGTAGAGGATTCGAACCTCTGTAGCTTTCGCGACGGATTTACAGTCACAAGATTACTTCGGCCTTGACCTGCATAAACGCTCGGTGCGCCGGAGCCGTTGCCGCGCCTTGACCGCGAGGCATGTCGCAAGCCTCAGCGGTGCCGAGCCGCCGCCCGGACGCTTGACACTCAGACAAACCGCCTAAAATGCCCAGTCGTTGCCATCCACCGGTCGGAACCGCGCCATAGCCGTAGCTCATCATCGACCGAAGCGGTACAGTGCCGATCTTGAAGAGACCCGTACACAGAGGGCCCTTCGCGTGGTTTACTCGCACGGAACGGGCTAATGCCACCCACGAGAGGGGGTCAGCGCCTCGATGCTGCTGAGCTTCCGCTTTGCGAACCACAGATCATTTCTTGATGAACAGCACCTGAATCTCACGCCGATGTACACCAGGTCGGATGAGCAGGTGATTGCCGACGAGGCCGTCCCCGTGGTGGGCATCTTTGGCGCGAACGCATCCGGCAAGTCCAACGCGCTACATGCGCTTGCTTTTATGCGAAGAATGGCGATCGATTCAGACCGAGCGGTCGAGCCAGAACTAAACCTGATTGACAGGGAATGCTTTCACCTCGACCCGGTAGCGCAGGACAATCCATCACGTTACGTTGTGGATCTGTCTATTAACGGTGTGCGGCATACGTATGGCTTCACAATCAACGACGAATGCATTCTGGAAGAGTGGCTATATTACTATCCACTCAAGAAGCGACGGCGTGTATTCGAACGGGAGGGCGACGAGTACAGCTGGGGTGACGAGTCCAGGAAACAAACAGATCTTGAGCGCATTTCAAGCATTACGGCGCCGACTGCACTCTTCCTGTCAACCGTCGCAAGGTTCAGCCGACGCGGGGTGATTTCCGACGGCCCGGAACCGCAGCCTCTACATGATACGTATCGGTGGTTCTTCCGTACCCGCGCGCGGAGCCGTCCAGGCGGCCGGCCTATGCACGTGCTGGGCCGAGTTTTCCCGGAGTCCGAGGAAAACCGCCGGATTATCATCGACCTGCTCCGCGCGGCCGATATCGGAATCCTAGACGTACTTGTTTACCAGCCCACCGAACAAGAAACGCTGTTCGATCTAGAAGACTACGATGGCGTTTCGCGAACATCCACAAGAACTCAGCGGCTTTCTGCAGTGCCCCCTCGTAATCGTAAGCGACTTTTCTTCTCACACCGCGGCCCCAATGGCCCTGGGTTGATTCCAATAGAACAGGAATCAACGGGCACTCAACAACTACTCGACCTGTCAATCGATGCTGCCGTCATTTTGAAAGACGGCGGCACGATGACCGTGGACGAGATCGACGCGAGTTTGCATCCGATGCTCACGGCCAAACTAATCGGGCTGTTCAAAAGCAAGAGCACCAATCCCCACCAAAGCCAACTCATCTTTACCAGCCATGACGCGGCACTCCTCGGCACATTCGATACCGAGGAGGTGCTAGCCCGCGATGAAATCTGGTTTACCGAGAAGGGTGAAGACGGCACCTCAACTCTGTACCCTTTAACGGAATTCAAGCCGCGCAGAGAGGGTGAAAATCGGCAACGTCGTTACCTCAACGGCAACTACGGCGGCGTTCCAGATCTATCAACATACCTTTTTGAACGAGCGCTTGCGGGACGGGACGACGAGTGAGCGCCAGGAAAAGCGGCAACGACGTAGCCCGACGCGGTGTGGCGATAGGCCAAGGCCGTGAAACCAATCTCGAACGCTCACAGGGCCGTCGCGCACAGAGGCGCGCTGTTCTTATAGCAACCAATGGCAAGTCAACCGAGCGGAAGTACTTCGATGCCGTTAAGGCACTCCCGTGGGTTCACGCTGCTCGCGTAGCCGTGGTGTTTACGAATGGCGCGCCAACGGAACTCGTTCGTGATACAGCCCGACGTCGGGACCTAAACGACTTTGATGAGGCATGGGCAGTATGTGACGTCGATGAGTACTTAATCAGTGAACCGTCAGCGACTGCAAGGCGCCTAAAGGTAAAGCTAGCGTGGTCCAATCCTTCGTTCGAAGTGTGGCTAATCCTGCATCATGATAACTGCACAAGCCATCTCGAGAATGGCACTAAAGCATGCCAACGACTGGAAAAGTATGTTGGAAAATGGAACAAGTCGACCCTGAATTTTTCGCAGTTCGAGCAAGGAATTTCAGATGCAGTGACTCGAGCGAAGGAACTAGAACCCTCGCCCGACAATAATCCGTCATCAGGAATTTGGCGCCTTATGGAGGCGCTAGGGCACACGCAGGAAACGGCGGGCAGGAGAACAAGACGAAGGACAGCGTGACGCCTGTGAGACGTGTCCATTCACGGTCCACCGAAAGGTGGAGGTCCCGCTTACTCCACAGTGCCGCACAATCCACAACTCATTCGCGGCGGTCACGTCGAGAGCCTCGGAATCAACGCATCGGTCAGCATGGCGATCCGGGCTGCCCCGGCGCCGGTGCTGTCGATGAGCGCCTGCGTGCGATCGATGGTGAGCTGCATCGCGTCCGTATCGGACCTATCGGGCAAATCCTTCGGCAACGTACAAAGCGGTACGGCTACAACACCCGTGGCGCCAGCCCGGACGCTGCCGGCGACGTGTCGGCAACGGCCGTCGTAGAGTTGGAAGTCGTCGCCTGTGGCGGCGCGCAGGCTTTGCACGGCGTCAAGGCTGACCTTGCAAATCTTGCCACCCGCTGGCCGTACGCCCGACCGCTTCGCTGCCTCGGCGACGGCTGGCGTGAAGGTGGTCGGGGTGTAGTTGGGGTGGCTGTACACGAACGCGTCGGCGGGCAGCTCGGCGAGCACGCTGTGCATCGCGGCGGCGTCGGCCAGGTCCCGGAGCACGACGATCGGCCGCACCCCGCTGTCGGCGGCATGGGTCAGGTCGTCCGGGGTCCAGACGCAGGCCAGGAGCCGATCCTTCGGCACCCGCGCGGCCCACAACTCCAGGACACGGCGTCGCACGACAGGCGTGCTGCTCTCCCCGCCCCCGATCGTGCCCGAGACGAGGAACAGGTCAAGCCACGTCGCCCCGGCCCGCTCCGCGTACGCCGCGCAGGCACCTTCATCGACGCTGCCGTTCGCGTTCATCAGGGTCAGCACCGGGACCATCACCCGCGCGGTCGTCATGCCGCCATCACCTCCGAACTCGGCGCGGTACGCCCGCGGCTTCCGGTCAAAACCACGGCGTGAATCGACCGGGCCGCCTCCAAAGGCGCCATGCGGTCGGTGCGGATAGCCAGGTCAAACCCGGCGTGCTGGTGCTCCCCAAGGTCCCTTTGGGTCTCGTCCCACGCGGCGAGCCGCGCGCCCGCGTCGGTGTCGCCGCGCGCCGCCGAGCGCTGCGCCGTGACGGTGCGGGGACACCACAGCAGCACCCGAACCCATGAGGCCGGGAATGCCTCGACGGCGGTCAGCGCGTCGACCTGGCCGAGGTGCAGCACCGGGATACCGCCCGCCTCGGCCACGCTCGCCAGTGAGGCGCGGTCGACGCCGTACACGTTGCCGTATCGGCGGTTGCTGTACAGGATCTCGCCTGCCGCCTCTAGCTGGTCGAACTGCTCGGCTGTGACGAATCGGTACCCGTGCGCCCGGCCGCCGCCGACCTTGAGCCGCTGATAGGCGACGTAGCGCTCATCGAGCCTGAGCAGCTCGGCTGTCACGGTGTCCTTGCCGCTGGCCGGCGGGCCATAGAGGGCAACCGCTGGCGTCACGGGCTCTCACCGCCGAGAACGGTGCTGAGCAGGTCTTTCGCTTGCTGCTGGAGTGGCAAGCCTGAGGCGCTGTTGTTGATCAGGACGTAGGGCTCCGGCGGTCGGAAGTCGATGTCGATGCTGCTTAGGTAGCCGGGCCAGTCGGCGAGCTTCGCGGCGTCCCGTGCGGCGCCTCGGTGTCGGATGTACATGTGCATGGTGTCGGCGTCGCAGTACACCCACACGAGCGTTGTCTTGGCGCCGAGGTCGGTGAAGGACGCGAGCGTTCTGCTCACCCAGGCGTCGTCTTGGAACTCGCGGATGAACGGTGCCGACAGGATGGCGCTGGTGCCGCACGAGACGTTTTCGTGTGCGGCGGCCATGAGCGACTCGTACTCACGCGGCCGGATGAGGTTGACGTACGCCTCGGACTCTCGATCGTTCGGCGACTCTCCGATGACTTCCAAGGCAGCCTCGATAACCGGTCGCGTCATCGTGTCCTTGTCGAGGATGGCCCAACTGGTTTCACGAGCCAGGATGCGGCCCAACTCCGACTTGCCGCTTCCCGCGTAACCGCCGATCAGGACGACGTGGGGGGTACGCGGGCGGATCCGGTCGTGGCGCGCTTGGTCCGGCGCGCGTACGACCCGTTTGGAGCGTGACTGGCTCTCCACAAGCCCTTCATCGGTGAGCAGCTTCATCGCTTCGGAGATCGTGAAGACGCTGACCTCCCAGCGGGCGGCAAGCTCTCGCGTTGACGGCAATACCTGGCCGTCGCGGAGTACGCCCGCCTCGATGTCGTTGCGGATGTGGCGCGCTACCTGCTTGTGCAGCGCGCTTGAACGGTCGAGTGCTGGTCCATCGGTCGACATGCAGGCACTCCTTGTGCGCCAGACGCCGGAGTAGGTCCCGTGCAGCCTACCAGAACCTACCAGTTGATATCCGTTTGTGCTGGTCAAACGCGCGTGTTCACTATCTGAACCTAACAGTTGACTTGGGGAGCTATCAGTTGTTAGGTTGCTTGCGTCACACGGCAGATCGCCGGGGAATGGCTTCACCTTCGGGTGTGGCGCGCCTACGAATCCCGTTGCTGGCTTGGCATTTGAGAACTGAACACTTCTGCACATCCATTGAAAAGGTTGCACCGTACGGATTTCGGTCCGTGCACCCAAGGTTGCCCGGCCTGAAACGGGTTCCATACAACGATTTCCGCCCGGTCGAGGGTCTGCCTCGGCCGGGCGGTCGTCTCGATCTCACAGGAGAGACCGTGAACCACGAACGTGACGAACCGACTGCCGCTGACCTGGCCGCGATCGAGGCGGAGATGCCGCTGATCGAGGCGGAGATGGTCCTGCTCGACGCCGAGATCAGGGTCATGACCGCCGAGCCCGAGCCGACCGCGCTGGACTGGCGCCGGATGCGCCGCGCCGAGGCGCTCGTGCGCCGGGAGCTCGTCAAGCTGCACACCCGCACCGCCCCCGCCGCCGCGCGGGCCGCCTGATGAGCACGCCGCGCCTGCCCTGCCCGCTCGCTGAGCGGTGCGAGTCCTGCGACGACCCCACCGACCTCGACGTCTACGAGGCGAAAACCCTGGTCGGGCTGATCTGCCTGACGCTATGCCGCATCTGCGTCGAGGACGAGTGCACGCCGCCCCTCGACGCGCCCGGCGCGGTCCACCGCGCGCTGATCCACCGCGAACACCTGACCGCTACCCCGAACGGAGACTGACGTGACCACCGCTCTCGCCTCCAGCGCCTACCCCGCCCCGATCGAGGCCCTTATGCCCGAGGCCCGCGCGCTCGCCGAGCGCCTGGGCGAGATTCCGTCGCGCAACGCGCTGATGAAGGAATTCAAGATCGGCGCCCCGAAGGCCAACGCGGTCCGGGAGGCGCTCGCCGACGAGCGCGCCGAGATTCCCGCGCCGCGCTCGCTGCACGCCGTGCCGGACCTGGAGCCGCAGGACGACACCACAGAGCCCGACGCCCCGGCAGAGGTGCCGCCGGTCGCCGAGGCGCCCGAGCCGACGCCGCAGGCCACGGGTGACGGACACCCGGACACCAACATCACGCCGACCACGGACCCCGCCGCGCCGCCGGCGGCTCGCAAGCCGCGCTCGTGGCCGGTGTGGCTGCTGGCCCTGCCCGCGTTCGTGGCCATCTGGTCCGGGTGGGTCGGCCTCGGCGAACTCACCGGGTTCGGCGTGGTCCACCCGCTGCCCGGGATCGCGGACGGGTTCAGCATCAACACCGCGATCACGCTGCCGATCGGCGTGGAGACCTACGCCGCGTACGCCCTGGCGGTGTGGCTGTCCGGCCGTGCCCCGGCCAACGCGCGCCGGTTCGCCCGCTGGTCCGCGATCGGCTCCCTGATCTTCGGCGCGGCCGGGCAGGTCGCCTACCACCTGATGACCGCCGCCGGGATCACCACCGCCCCGTGGTGGATCACCACCGCCGTTGCCTGCCTGCCCGTCGCCGTGCTGGGCATGGGCGCCGCCCTGGCCCACCTCATCCACGCCGACGCCGAGGGTGTGACGCGATGAAGGCGCGCCGGATCGCGATGGTCGCCCTGGCACTGGTCGCCGCTGGCGCGCTCGCCGGGTGTCTGCCGGACTCGGGAACCGTGACCAGCAAGCGATCGAGCTTCAACCCGTCGACCAAGCAATGGACGTACGTCGTTGAGGTCGACGGCACTGCGCACACCGTCCCGGCGGGTGAGTACCTGACGTGCGACGTCGGCGACAAGGTCGTCAACGGCGAGTGCAAATAGCTCCGCCCGGTGCGCGGCCCAATGGCCTAGGAAACCTGGCCGCGCACCGGTCCCCATCCCTCCACAAGGAGTCAGGAGACCTCCAGCATGACGACGAACGAGCCGGACCGCGACCGCCCGAACGGGTTCGACTGGTCCAAGTACGAAGACGAAGTGGCCGACGTCGCCGACGTGGTGGACCTCGGCGCGGCCCGTGCCCGGCGCGATGGACCGGCAGCCGCGGGGCACTTCGACGTGGCGTTGGACGACGAGCCGGAGCCCGGTGGCGTGCTGGTCGACGCCCCGCCGGTGGATCGGTCGGGGCGCCGCCCGATCATCCCCACCCGCCTGCTGGGCTGGCAGAACTTCAAGGCCACCCTGCGCGACCTCGCCGAAGACGTGCTGCACCGTGCTGGCTTCCACGCCGTGCGGGCGCCCTGGTACACGGTGCAGGCCGGGTTCTGGGCCAGCGTCGGCGTGGTGCGGCTGGTCGGCCGGCAGTTGCGGTGGTGGTGGCTGTCGGAGCAGTACGGGCTCCGGCAGGCCGCCGCCGACGCCAACGACCCGCAGACCTGGTACAAGCTGCACCGCGAGGTCAAAGCCACCCGGGCATGGCGCGGCGTCGTCCTCGCCGCCGAGGCCCTCGCGGTCGGCATCGGCGGGCCGATCGCCTACGCGATGGCGCCCTGGTGGGTCGTCGGCCTGGCCGCCGCCGGTGCGGTGTGCGGGCTGGCCCGCATCGGGCGGCCGCAGGACCGGCCGATCCTGCGGCCGGCCGTGGTCGAAGGCCGCTACCGGCGCGTCAACCCCGACATCATCCTGCGCGCCTACTACGCCGCCGGACTCGGCCACCCGGACAAGCCCAACCAGCAGATCACGTTCGGGTCCACCATGTCCCGCGACACCACCGGTTCCGGCTCGCAGGTGGTCATCGACCTGCCCTACGGCAAGACGTGGGAGGACGTGCTCAAGGCCAAGGGCGCCATCGCGTCCGGCCTGGACGTGTCCATCAACCAGGTGTTCCTCACCCGCGACCCGTCCTCCCACCGGCGGCACCTGCTGTTCGTCGCGGACCGCGACCCGCTCGCCATCCCGGCCGGGCGCACACCGCTGCTGGACGGCAAGGTCCGCGACATCTGGGCAGAGGCACCCCTCGGCCTGGACGAGCGTGGCCGGAAGGTGTCGCTGCTGCTGATGTGGATTTCGGTGCTGGTCGGTGCGCAGCCCCGCAAGGGCAAGACATTCGCCACCCGACTCCTGGCCCTGTACGCGGCCCTTGACCCGTATGTGCGGCTGATCGTCGTGGACGGCAAGATGTCGCCGGACTGGGACAAGTTCCGCCTGGTCGCGCACCGCATGGTGTTCGGTCCCGTGCCGAACAGCCGCGACGACAACCCGGTGGAGCACCTCCTGGAAGTGCTGCGCGAGGTGAAGGCACACATCCTGGAGGTCAACGACTTCCTGTCGTCGCTGTCCACTGTGGAATGCCCGGAAGGGAAGATCACCCGGGAGCTGTCCCGGAAGTATCCGCAGCTTCACGTGTGGATGCTCGTGATGGAAGAGTTCCAGGTCTACTACGAGCTGGACAGCCAGGAGCAGAACAAGGAGATCGCCGCCCTGCTCTCCTACATCATGGCTGTCGGCCCGTCAGCCGGGGTGATCCTGCTGTCCAGCTCGCAGAAGCCTTCCGGCGTCGGTGCCGGGGACGTGGGCCGGTTGTTCAACCGGTACCGCGACAACCACGCCGTGCGGCTCGCCCTCAAGTGCGGCAACCGGATCGTGTCGGAGGCGATCCTCGGCGGTGAGGCATACAGCGAGGGCTACGACGCCTCGGCACTGCCCAACGGCCCGCAGTACCGAGGCGTCGGGTACCTCTACGGCGCCAGCGACGACACCCCGACCGTGCGCACGTACCTCGCCGACCACGGCGACGCCGAGCGCATCCTCACCGCCGCCCGCAAGCACCGGCAAGCGGCCGGCACGCTGTCCGGCGCGGCGATCGGCGAGACCATCACCCGCGACATGCGCGACACCCTCGCCGACGTCCGCGCCGTGTTCCTGGCCGGGGAGAAGGGCCTGCACTGGCCGGTCATCGCCGCCCGGCTCGCCGAGCAACTGCCCGAGCACTACGCCGACATCACGCCCGACGCGATCTCGGCACAACTGCGTGATCGTGTACCGAGCGTGAACGTCAAGGTTCGTGGCGAGGTGCTCCGGGGCGCCCGGCTCGCCGATGTCGACGCCGCGATCGAGCGGCGCAAGAGCGCCTGAACGGTAGCGGCGGCGCTGCTACCGGTAGCGCCGCCGCTACCCACCCCGCTACCAACCTGGCCAGCCACTACCCACGCAGGTAGCAGGTAGCGCCAGCAGCCCTCTGCACCCAAAAACCGGCCCTGGAGGCATCACCGTGCCCACGTACGCCGCTACCGCTACCGGCCAACCGGCCGCCGCCGGACTCCTCCTGCTGATCCTCATCGCTGTCACGCTCGGTTATGCCCTGGCGTGCTGGCTCTGGCCGTTCGTGCCCTGCCGCCGCTGCAAGGGCGACGGTAAGCGCCGCGCCCTGTTCGGCGGCAAGGCGTTCGGCATCTGCCACCGCTGCGACGGCACCGGCCGCCAACTGCGCCCCGGCCGCCGCGCCCTCAACTACCTCCGCACCCTGCACGCCAACGACACCAGCAACCGCAAGGGCGGTACCCGATGACCACGCTCGCCACCCGCCGCGCCGCACGCGCCGCCCGGCGCCACCCGGACTGGTGCGCCATGGGCCACCGCTGCAACCTCGGCGAGCACCGCGCCGAACCGCTCGTCATCGCACTGCCGGGCTACGGCCGGGCAACGCTCACCCGCGTACGCGGCACCGATGGCCGCGAGCACGCCGAGGTCCGGCTCACGGTGGGGCTCGCCGAGGACGAGTCGTGCGCGCGGGTGCAGTTGCTCGGCGTCGCACGGGACATTGAGGCCATGCTCGGCCACGCTGCCCGCGCTGGTCAGCAGTGGGCCGCATGAGCGCGCGGCTGGACTGGCGCCGCAACCACGTGAACTGGACCCCCGCGCCGTGCCGGATCTGCGAACGTCCCGCGCTGATGTGCGACGAGCGCGGCGTGCCCTGCCATCTGGTGTGCGCGCAAGCCGAAGCAGACACACAGACCGACCACCGCAGCAACGGCGATGACGGCCTGGCCGTCGTGGTTGATCTGCCCCTCGCGCCGGTCATCGACCTGTCCACCCGTCGCCGGATCGCATGATCCGTGACCGTCTCCTGAGGAGCGATCCATGATCCGAACGACGCACGATCCGGCCGCTGAACAGGCCGGTGCCGAAGCACTCAACGTGCTGGAGCTGTTCGCCGGGATCGGCGGACTGTCACTCGGCCTGCAACGGGCCGGGATGCGCATCGTCGGGCACGTCGAGATCAACCCGTTCTGCCGCGCTGTCCTGCACAAGCACTGGCCGGAGGTGCCCGCCCATGACGACGTCACCACTGCCATCGCCTGGTGGCGCTCTCAGCCCCGCCCGCGGGTCGATGTCGTCGCCGGCGGCTACCCCTGCCAAGGAGAATCGCTGCTCGGCCACCGCCGAGGGGCCGACGACCCGCGATGGCTCTGGCCCGCCATGGCCGACGTCATCGCCGACCTGCGCCCCCGATACGTCATCGGAGAGAACGTCCTCGGCCACCGCACCCGCGGCCTCGCAACCGTCCTCGCCGACCTCCACCGCATCGGCTACACCGCCCGCGCCGGCGTTGTCCGAGCTTGCGAGGTGGGCGCCGCACACCCACGGCCCCGACTGTTCGTCCTGGCCCACGCCCAAGAACGCGGACGCCCGCCGCGGTGCCTTGCGCCCGGAGACCATCGCCAAACGGCGCCTGGAGCGCCGGAACGGGCTGAACCTGCCCGACGTGATCGGTGGCCGGCCGAACCCGGCGTGGGTCGAGTGGCTGATGGGGTTCCCGCCCGGGTGGACCGACTTGCAGCCCTCGGCAACGCCGTCGTCCCCGCCGTCGCCGAGCACATCGGCCGACTCATCACCGAAGGCAGGTGACCCCGTGACCATGAGCCGAACGACGCACGATCTGGCCGCCGAGCAGGCCGTGATCGGTGCGGTCCTGCTCGCCCCGGAGACACTCGGCGACCTGGCCGCCGCGCTCGCGCCGACCGACTTCCACCGTCCGGATCATGCCGCGTTGTGGGAAACGCTGCTGAACCTGCACGCGGCCGCACGCCCGATCGACGCCGTGGCCGTGGCCGCGCACCTCGCCGAGGTCGGCGACCTGGCCAAGATGGGCGGCGCGGCCTACCTGCACACGCTCATGCAGGCCGTGCCGAGCGTCGCCAACGCCGGGCACTACGCCGCGATCGTGGCCGACCACGCCCGGCGCCGTCAGGTGGTCGACCTCGGCGCCCAGCTCGCCAACCTGGCCGCCTCCGGCGCCGACGTGACCGACGTGGTCGCCGCCGGGCGGGCGATGCTCGACACCGCCACGGCGGGCGGGTGGCCGACGCTGATCCCGATCGGCGCCGGGCGGCACCTGCCCGCGTTCCCGGCCGAGGTGCTGCCCGACTGGGTCGCCGAGATGGTGTACGCCGTAGCGGAGTTCACCCAAACGCCGCTCGACCTGCCCGGCAGCATCGCGCTCGCCGCGCTGTCCACGGCCGCCGGTGGCCGCGCCGAGGTGGAGGTGCGCGGCTCGTGGCGGGAACCCACCAACCTGTTCACGGTCGTGGTACTGCCGCCCGGCTCGCGCAAGTCGGCGGTGTTCTCCGCGATGACCGGGCCGCTGCTCGGCGCTGAGCGGGCGCTGGTGGAGCGGACCAAGCCGGTCATCGTGGAAGCGGAACTCGCGGCGAAGGTCGCCGGGAAAGCCGCCGAACGGGCCGCGAACGCCGCCGCCAACGCTGACGCGTCCGGCCGTGACACGCTCCTCGCGGAGGCCACCGCCGCCGCGATGCAGGCCGAGGCGGTCACCGTGCCCGTGCTGCCGCAGTTGGTCGCCGACGACGTGACCAGCGAAGCCGCCGCGTCCCTGCTGGCCGCGCAGGGCGGCCGCCTGGCGGTGCTGTCCCCGGAAGGCGGCATCTTCGCCACCATCGCCGGGCGGTACTCCGGCACCCCGAACCTCGAGGTGTTCCTCAAAGGCCACGCCGGGGACATGATGCGCATCGGCCGGCAGAGCCGCGACGCCGAACACGTCGAGAAACCAGCGCTCACGCTGGGCCTGGCCGTGCAGCCTGACGTGCTGCGCGACATCGCCAACATGCCCGGCTTCCGTGGCCTCGGCCTGCTCGCCCGGATCCTGTTCTCCCTGCCGGAGAACACCGTGGGCCGCCGCAAGGTCGGCGCCGACCCGGTACCCGCCGAAGTGGCCACCGGATACGCGGACAACCTGACCGCGCTGGTGCTGTCCCTCGCGGAGTGGACCGACCCGGCCGTGCTGCTGCTCACCCCGGACGCCAACGAACGCGTGCTCGACATCGAACGCAGCGTGGAGCCGCGCCTCGCGCCGGGCGGCGCGTGGGGACACATCGTGGACTGGGGCAGCAAGTACACCGGCGCCGTCGTTCGGCTCGCCGGGCTGATCCACCTCGCCGAGCACCTGCGCGACGGGTGGGGCAAGCCGATCGGCGCCGACATCATCGACCGGGCCGCCATGCTCGGCGAGTTCTTCGCCGCGCACGCCCTGGCCGCGTTCGACGACATGGGCGCCGACCCCGCCACCCGCAACGCCCGCACCGTCCTGGCCTGGATCGAACGCACCGGCACCACCGCGTTCACCAAGCGGGAGCTGTTCCGCGCGGTCAAGAGCGCCCAGCTCGCCACCGTCGCCGACCTCGACCCGGCGCTCGACGTGCTCGACGCCCACGGCTACCTGCGCCAGTTGGAGGCACCCGCGCGCACCGCGAAAGGTGGACGGCCGCCGTCGCCGAGCTACCTCGTGCACCCCGACGTGCACCGCCCGGCCGCGACCGTCCACCCGATCAACAGCGCACGGCGCATCGCCTGATGCCCCTGACAGAACTGACAGAACTGACACAACCCCATCCCGGCCGAGGTTCTGTCAGTTCTGTCAGTTCTGTCACCGGCATCTCGGCCGTGCTCGGCAACCCCACCGACCGACAGGCCGACCGTCTCAGAGCCCCTCAGACTGACTGACGCATAGGAAGACATCGACATGCGTAAGATCTCGCCTCTACGGCCTTCTCAGACCGGCTCTCAAACGCCCGTGGACGTTTTGCCCATCCGCAACGAGCCGGAGAGCCCCCCGCGCGCTGCGCGCGGTCAGCGTCGACCTCAACGCCCCGCACGCATTGACCAGGAGGCGCGATCCGTGAGCCGCCGAGAGTTCCTGACCCTTGCCGACTTTCTCGCCGAGCTGGACGTGCCGAAGTCGACGTTCTTCCGCTGGAAGGCGATCGGCGAGGCACCCCGCACCTACAAGTTGCCGAATGGGCAACTCCGCATCCGCCGCACGGACTTTGACGCATGGCTGGCCAGCCGAGAGGAGCCGCAGGCTGCATGACGACCTTCGACGTTCGGATCTGGGGCATCCGCGAGCACAAGGGCAAGGACCGCAAGACAGGCAAGCCCCGCAGCACGTACCGCCTGCGGTGGCTCGTGGCTGGCCAGGAGTTCGGCGAGTCCTTCCAAACGCGGGCACTCGCGGAGAGCTTCCGCTCCCGGCTGATCGTGGCGCAGCGCGAAGGTGTGGCGTTCGACGAGGCCACCGGCTTGCCGGAACCGATGGCTCGCGCGCTGCGCACGCGGTCGTGGTACCAGCATGCCACCGAGTACGTCGACATGAAGTGGCCGCACGCCTCGCCGAACCACCGCAAGGGCATCGCGGAGACCTTGGCCACGGTCACGCCTGCGCTGCTGGCCAGCGACCGTGGAGTGCCCGACGACAGGACGATGCGCGCCGCGCTGTACGGCTACATCTTCAACACCATGGCGCGGACCGCCGGACCACCGCCGGCCAAACTGGCGAGCGCGGTTACGTGGGTGCAGGCCAACACCGTCAACCTGTCGGCGCTCACCGACGCGGCCCTGGTCCGGAAGGTGCTCGACACACTCGCGCTGAAGATGGACGGCACGCCAGCTGGGGCCTCGACCGTCACGCGAAAGCGCGCGGTGTTCTCCAACGCGCTGCGGTACGCCGTGGAACTGCGCCTCCTCGACGTCCACCCGCTCTCGCTGGTGAGCTGGACGGCACCGAAGAAGGACGAGAGCGTCGACCGCGCAGTGGTCGCCAACCCGAAGCAGGCCGCCGCGCTGCTCGCCGCCGTTGCTGCCGAGGCTCCGGAGCTGGAGGCGTTCTTCGGCTGCATGTACTACGCCGGACTCCGGCCGGAGGAGGTGCTCCACCTCACGGACGACGAGTTCGAACGGCCACCCAGGGAAGGAGCGTGGGGGTGGCTGCACCTGTCCGGGGCGACGGTGGCCAGCGGGCGGGGATGGAACGACGAGGCCGAGGTCAACGAGGATCGCGGGCTGAAGCACCGCGCCAGGATGGCCACCCGGCCGGTCCCCGTGGCGCCGCCGCTCGCCGAAATGCTCGCCCGGCACATCGCCAAGTACACACCTGCGGACAACGGGCGGCTGTTCGTCACACGGCGCGGTCCCTGGGGGCGCTACGTCCCTACGGCCGGACAGCCGATCCCGAACAACACGTACACGACGGCGTGGCGGAAAGCCCGGGAGAAGGTCCTCACGCCCGCCCAGCAGCGTTCGTTGCTCGCCAAGCGGCCATATGACCTGCGCCATGCCTGCCTGTCGACGTGGCTCAACGCTGGCGTGCCGCCGACGCAGGTAGCCGATTGGGCGGGGAACAGCGTCAAAGTCCTCTTGGAGGTCTACGCCAAGTGCCTCGACGGGGAGACGGCCACCGCGCTCAACCGCATCGCCCTAGCGCTGGGCCTCGACCCCACCCCCGCCCCGGAGGGTGAGGCCGACGACCAGGGCGACACCGAGGAGGCCGAACCGCCGGGCGCAGCCTGATCATGGCGGAAACTTTGCCGCGTATTTGCCGCGACTGGTGAGCTTCGGCTGGTTCGGGTGAGACGCAGTGAGACTCAAGCAAGAGGCCCGTGACCGGGGTTTACCTGGTCACGGGCCTCTTTTTGCTGCCGGTGGCGGGTAGAGGATTCGAACCTCTGTAGCTTTCGCGACGGATTTACAGTCCGCTCCCATTGGCCGCTCGGGCAACCCGCCTGGCGGAAGCCAGAATAGCGGTACGACCCGGGGGCAATGCAAACGGGTACCCTCGGCACGCCCACAACCGTCCACATGCAGTCATCAGGGAGCGTCTGTCATGGCTTCGGCACCTTCGTTCGACATCGTCAGCAAGGTCGACCGGCAGGAGGTCGACAACGCGCTCAACCAGGCCGAGAAGGAGCTGGGGCAGCGCTTCGACTTCCGCGGCACCGGGGCGGAGATCAAGTGGGGCGGGGAGGAGACGGTCGCCCTTCAGGCGGAGACCGAGGAGCGGGTGGTCGCCGCGCTCGAGGTCTTCAAGGAGAAGCTGGTCAAGCGGAACATCTCGCTGAAGTCGCTCGATGCGGGCGAGCCGCGGGCGTCCGGCAAGACGTACAAGATCGATGCGCGGATCGTGCAGGGCATCGAGTCGGACAAGGCCAAGGCGATCTCGAAGAAGATCCGCGATGAGGGTCCGAAGGGCGTCCAGGCGCAGATCCAGGGCGATCAGCTGCGGGTGACCGGCAAGAAGAAGGACGACCTGCAGGCGGTCATCGCCCTGCTCAAGCAGGAGGACTTCGGCATCGCTCTGCAGTTCACCAACTACAGATAGCCACTCGGGCGCGCTGCAGGTAGCCAGGCTGCTTACTGTCAGTGAGCTGGGCAGACGGTCTAGCGTCGGTCGGCGTCTGGCGGCCTGGCGGCGGCCCATTGAGTGCCTCGATGGTTCGGGAATGGGGACCGCGTGGCGAAGCGGTCCCCGCCCGCGCGTCGGACGGCGGACGGCGCGAGCGGCTCAGGCTTCGCCGACGCCGACTCCCACGTGGAGACGAGTTGGGGGAACACGCCGGGTGCTGTGGCCGACTCGCGAGTGTGCGTAACGTCTGCAACGCGCGGACGGCGCACATGATGATCTCATGTCAGGGAAGCGAGAACGCCAACGACGATTGCGGTCGGGCGATCAGGCGAAGAGGTCGGCCCGACCGTCAATGCGCCGTCCTGCGCGGCCCAGCCGAAGGCGCTCACGGCATCGCGCGCCATATGCCAACACGAAAGAGTGGGCTGGCGTTGCCGGCGCCACCGTCTTCGGGCTGGTGTTCGTATTCATCGCGCTCCAGATGTACTACGACCATCGGATCTTGCAGGAACGTGGACTGGTCACAACGGGCGACGTCGTGGCGGTGTCTTACGGCAAGAGCGGTCCTAGCGCAGCGGTTCGGTTCACCACCGCCGACGGAAAGACCGTCCAGGCCGACGTGTCCGACACGGGCGATGAAACCGAGCTCAAGGTGGGCGCGCAGATGCAAATCCGGTACGACCCGAAGGACCCGACCGGCCGGGTGGAAGACGCGAACGGTGGCGCGGGCGCCTTTTGGCTGGTGAGTCTCAGTGGAGTCGTACTCCTGGTCGCCGCCGCCTATGGTGCCACCCGCGTCGCGTAAGTAACGGCGTGCGACCGGCCCCTCGTCGCGGCCTGGCCCTGCCGCTAGAAGCGAATCCCCGACTCCCTCGATGCGAACAAGGTCCAGTTGACTTGCTGGACCTGCGGAGGCGTCTATAATCCCAGGTCGGAGCGTCGACGTCCGTCAGTGCGCGGGGAGTCTGCGACCGTTCGTCTCGCTGACGTGTAGCGGGCTACCAACACGCTTGCACGCCCAGCGGTGTCCTGAAGGCGCGATACGGAGTAGCTGGCGATGGCGAAGTCAGGGATCCTCTGGCGGCGATCTGCGGTTCTGGGGCTCCTGGTCGCTTTCACGGCGATCCGAGTGCCAGACGTACTGGCGGAGGGTACTTGGCGATCCTGGGCAGTTGTCCCGGTATTCGCCGTAACGGTGTGGCTCTTCGGGAGAAGCGTGTTGGGGGCGGTCCGTCGAGGGCGCGGTACACACCGGCAATCACCCTTGTGAGGCGAGGGACTGACTCGGAGTTACTGGCAATGAGGGGCGGAGCTACACGGGCGCCCCGTCCGGATCGCTCGTGTGAGTGAACGGCTCGGGCGCGACCAGCGCGCCCGCTGCCACCGCGGCGGCGGCCAGCATGAACGCCCAGGGCGCGCCGCCGGGGCGGTCGACGACCAGGCCGGTCGCCGCGACCCCGGCCGCGCTCGCCCCGACCGAGACGGTCACCAGCCAGGTGTACGCCTCGTTCAGCATCGACCGCGGCACGATCGCGCCGACCATCGAGTTCTGGACCGTCAGCGCCGGGGCGATGGTCGCGCCGCCGACCACGAGGGCGACGCCGAGCGCGACCGCGTTGGGCATCACCGTCAGGATCGCCAGGCTGGCGGCGACCCCGGCGAGCAGCCACCGCAACCGTGCCCGGGCGCGCGGGCGGCTGCCGAACCAGACGCCCGCCGCCGCGCTGCCGATGCCCCACACGCCGAGCAGGATGCCGCCGGTGCTCTGCGGGTCGCGGGTGACGTACTCGGTCGCGTAGGCCGGCACGGCCACGCCGGTGGCGCCGAACGCGAAGCCCAGGCCGAACGCCGTGACCAGCAGGGCGGGGAAGCCGGGCACCCGCAGCGGCCCCAGCCCCCGCGCCGGCGCGTGCCCGTCGTGGCGCCGCCAGGAGCGCATCGCTTGGCCGCGCGCCACCGCCAGCGTGCCGATCAGCGTGATGCCCGCCGCGGCGCCGAGCGCCACCGCGGGCTGCCACAGCGCCACGCAGAGCGCGACGAGCATCGGACCCACGACGAAGACGAGTTCGAACAGCGCCGTCTCGGCGGCCAGGGCGGTGACCCGCACCTCGGGCTCGTCGGCGGTCAGCGCGTTCCAGGTGCCGCGCACCGCGGCCGTCATCGGTGGAAACGTCACGCCGGCCAGGATCGCGGCGCCGAGCACGATCGGCAGCGGCAGATCCCGCAGGCCCGCGAAGATCAGTAAGACCAGGCAGCAGGGGTACGACAGCCCCGTGATCACCAGGACCGGCGCCGGCCCGATCCGATCCGCCAGCCGGCCCACCACTGGGCTGGCCGCAGCGCTCGCGATCGCGTAGACGGAGCAGGCGAGCGCCGCCTGGGTGTACCGGCCGTGCGCCTGCTGGAGCAGCAGGAGCAGCGACAGCGACACCATGCCGATGCCGAGGCGTGCCAGCACGCTCACGGTCAATAGGACGGGCGCGCCGGGAAGCCGCCAGACGGACATGTACTGCCTCACGGCGGCCCCACTCCTTACACGCGACAGAGCCCGCCGATTGTACGGCGGGCCCTGGTTCGTTCCGAGGCGGTTACCGGTAGCTGCTCACGCCGGCCATCTGCTCCAGCCGCGCGACCCGCTGCTCCATCGGGGGGTGCGTGGAGAACAGCGACGCGAGGCCGCCGCCCTTGAACGGGTTGTCGATCATCAGGTGCGCCTGGCTGGCCAGCTGGCCGTCGGCCGGCAGCGGCAACGCCTGGGTGCCACGGTGGATCTTGCGCAGCGCGCTCGCCAGCGCCAGCGGGTCGCCGGTCAGCTTCGCGCCGGACTGGTCCGCCTCGTACTCCCGGCTCCGGCTGATCGCGAGCTGGATCACCGTGGCCGCGAGGGGGCCCAGGATCAGCATCAGCAGGAGGCCGAGGATGCCCGGCCCGTCCTCGTCGTCGCTCGACCTTCCGATCGGCAGGAAGATCGCGAGGTTGGCCAGCATGGTGATCATGCCGCCGAGCGCGCCGGCAACGCTGGAGATCAGGATGTCCCGGTTGTACACGTGCGACAGCTCGTGCCCGATGACGCCCCGAAGCTCGCGGACCGTGAGGATGTCGAGGATGCCCGCGGTCACCGCCACGGCCGCGTTCTTGGGGTCGCGCCCGGTGGCGAAGGCGTTGGGCTGCTGGGTCGGGCTGATGTACAGCCGCGGCATGGGCTGTCCGGCCGCCGTCGCGAGCTCCCGCACCATCGCGTACAGCTCCGGCGCCTGAGCCTCGGTCACCGGCTGCGCGTTCATGGCGCGCAGCGCGATCTTGTCGGAGTAGAAGTAGCTGAACGCGTTCATCGCCAGCGACAGGATCACGGCGATGACCAGACCGGTGCTACCGCCGAGCCAGTAGCCGACAAGCAGAATCAGCGAGGTCATCAGCCCGAGAAGGGCCGCTGTCTTCAAGCCGTTGAAATGCCTGTGCTGCATGTCTTCAATAACAGCGCAACTCCCGGTGTACCTTCCCGATGCTAGCTGTGAGCTAGCTGAAAGCTCAGCCGAACGTCGCCGCTGCCCGCATGACCAATTCAGGCCCAAACCCGACAATCACCGCGATAACCGCCGCGACCGCCACGGCGGTGACGACCGGCCATGGCGCCCGTCCGCCGCCCGGCGCGGCGAATTCCCCGGCCTTCTCACCCTCGTAGGCCTGGTCATAGGCCTCGCCGGGGGTCACGGCGGAGATCTGGGCGGGCGCGAAGAGGATCGCGCCGACGCGCACATAATAGGCGAGCCCGATCACCGCGTTGATCGCCACGATCACGGCCAGCCAGGTGGCGTCGCCGCCCAGCAACGCCCGGACCACCGCCACCTTCGCGAACAGCCCGGCGAGCCCGGGCGGCAGCCCGGCGAGGCCGGCGAGCGCGAGCACCAGCACCCCGGCCGGCCAGGGGGAGCGCCGCGCGAGGCCGCGGTAGTCGGCGATCGCCCCGCCGTCTCCCGCGCCGCGCACCGCCACCAGCGCGCCGAACGCGGAGAACTCCAGCAGCACGTAGAAGAAGGCGTATCCGATCGTGGCCGCGACCAGCAGCGGCGTCACCTCGTCGGCGGCGATCAGCGCGCCGAGCGGCGCCAGCAGATATCCGGCCTGCGCCACCGAGGACCAGGCCAGCAGCCGCACCATCCGCCGCTGCCGTAGCGCCACCAGGTTGCCGACGGTCATGCTCAGCACCGCCAGCGCCGCGAGCGCCAGCCCTGAGGTCGACAGCACCGGCCGCGCCGCCGACACCCCGACGAGCACCAGCGCGACGACGCCGCCCAGCTTCGAGGTGGTCGACAGGTATGCGGCGACCGGCAGTGGCGCCCCGTCGTAGGTCGCCGGCGCCCAGGCGTGCGCCGGCACCGCCGCCACCTTGAACGCGAGCCCGGTCAGCAACAGCACCACGCCGACCTCGAGCAGCGGCTTGGCGCTCGGCGCCACCGGCCCGGCGGCGATGTCGGCGAAGTGCAGGCCCCCGGTCGCGGTGAACACCAGCGCCGCGCCGAGCAGCGCGACCGCGGTCGACGCCACGCTCACGACGAAGAACGTCACCGCCGCCGACGCGCCCTCGCGTGCCCCGCGCCGCAGCCCGACCAGGAGATACAGCGGCAGCGTCAGCGTCTCCAGCGCCACGATCAGCGTGATGAGGTCGCGTGCGCCGCCCAGCACCACGGCCCCGGTGAGCGAGGCGGCCAGCAGGAAGCAGTATTCGCCGACCGGGACTTCGCCCGTGCGCAGCAGCGGCACCGACAGCGCCAGCGCCCCGAGCGCCAGCCCGGCGAACACCCCGGCGACGATCGCCGACGCCGGGCTGAGCACCAGCGAGCACCGGTCCGGCCCGAGGCACAGGGAGGTGCGGTGCCCGCCGCCGACGCCGACCGCGATCGCGGCCGCCGCGGTCCCGGCCATGCCGAGCGCGGTCGCGACCACCACCGGCCCTCGCCGGCCGGGCGCGATCAGGTCGACGAGCAGCGCCAGCAGTGCCGTGCCCGCGGCGACGTACGCGGGGATCAGCGCCACCTGATCGATCCTCATCGCCCGAACACCCCCGCGAGCGCCAAGATCGCCGAATTGGACCAGTGCAGCGCCAGGGCCGGCGCGACGCCGAGGGCCAGCGCGAGCCCGATCAGCGGCGACCAGGCGACCAGCTCACCGGGGCCCAGCCGCGCGGCCGGTCCCAGCTCGGCGAGCGCGGGCGCGGCCGGCCCGTGGGTGATCCGGCGCAGCAGCCGGAGGAAATAGGCGGCGGCGATCGCCGCGCCGACCGCGGCCACCACCCCGAGCGTCGTCCACAGCGGGCCGCCCCGCTCGAACGCGGCCAGCACAGCGAACGCTTCGCCCCAGAAGCCGGCCAGGCCGGGCAGGCCCAGCGAGGCGATCGCGGCGTAGGCCAGCACGCCGCTGAGCACCGGCGCGGTCTCCCGCAGCCCGCCGAGCCGGGCGAGCTCCCCGGTGTGCGCGCGGTCCTTGATCCCGCCGGCGACGAAGAACAGCAGCCCGGTGACGACCCCGTGGGCGATGTTGCCGATCAGCGCGGCCTGCATGCCCGTGGCGGTGAGCGTCGCCACGCCGAGCAGGACGAAGCCCATGTGCCCGACCGACGAGTACGCGATCAGCCGCTTGAGCTCGGTCTGCGCCAGGCAGATCAGGCCGCCGGCGATGATCGCAGCGGTGGCCAGCGCCCCGAGCACGGGCGCGCTGCGCTGCGCGCCGTCGGGCGCCACGCCCACCGCGACCCGCAGCAGCCCATACGTGCCCATCTTCAGCAGCACGCCGGCCAGGATCACCGAGCCGACCGTCGGCGCCTCGGTGTGCGCGGCCGGCAGCCAGGTGTGCAGCGGCCAGAGCGGGCTCTTGACCGCGAAGGCGAGGGCCAGCAGCGCGAAGGCCAGCAGCTGCACGCCCGCGGACATCGGCCGGGCGGCGGGGTCGCTCAGCGCCACGAGGTCGCCCGTGCCCGACGACGCCACCACCACGAACACGCCGACGAGCAGCAGCACGGAGCCGAAGAGCGTGTAGAGCACGAACTTGCGCGCGGCCCGCCGCCGGTCGGTGCCGCCCCACACGGCGATCACCGCATACATCGGCAGGAGCACAACCTCGAAGAACACGAAGAACAGCACGAGGTCGAGGGCGAGGAACACCCCGGTGATGCCGGCCTGGAGCACCAGCAGCAGGGACACGAGCAGGCGCCCCCGCCCCGGCTCGGGAACCCGCCACAGGCAATAGGCGCAGCACAGCAGGGTGAGCAGCGCGGTCAGCGCGACCAGCGGATAGGAGATGCCATCGACGCCGATGTGGAAGCGCAGGCTCAGCGACGGTGCCCAGGGCAGGTCGATCTCGGCGAACGGCTCGATCCGCCGCTGCCCCAGCCCCGCGGTGCGCGACAGCCCGAGCGCGACCACGACGCCGGCCGTGGCCGCGGCGAAGACGGTGCCGCAGATCCGTCCCGCCCGGTCCAGCCGCGCCGGCAGCCCGGCGGCCACCAGGGCGCCGATCGCCGGCAGCAGCAGGGTCGCCAGCAGCAGAGTCTGCCCGGAGGTCATCGCGTCACCCCCAGGACGACCGCGATCACGATGGCGATGACGACCGCCCCGCCGAGCACCGCCGTCGCGGCTCGCGGCAGTGCGGCGGCGTGCGCCCGTGTCAGCAGCCCGCCGAGGGCACCGGTGCCCGCGCCGACCCCCTCGACCGCTCCGTCGACCAGCCGCTCGTCGGCCCGCCGGGCGAGCCCGGCCAGCGCCACCACCGGTCGCGTGACGAGCGCGTCCTGCACGGAGTCGAGATAGAAGGCATTGGCCAGCAGCCGGCCCGGGCCGGTGTCCGGCGCCACCAGGTCGCCCCGCGACGTGCGGTGCCAGGCCACCCAGCCGCCGGCCAGCAGCAGCACCAGGGCCACCGCGGTCGTCCAGCCCACCGCCGCGAGCGGTTCGGCGGTGCCGAGCCGCGTGCCGAAGCCCGGCGCGAGCCCGGCCAGGCCGAGCAGCCCGGACGGCACCGCGAGGACCAGCAGCGGCCCCCGCATCGCCCACGCGGGTTCGTGACCGGTCCGGGCCGCCTCGCTGCGCGGCTCGCCCAGGAAGGTGCGCCGCCAGAGCCGCACGACGTAAGCCGCGGTCACCGCCACCGTCGCCCCGGCCGAGCACAGGACGATCAGAGCAACGCCCCGCGGCACCGGCCCCGACCCGGCGGCCGCCTCGAGGACCGCGTCCTTGCTCCAGAAACCGGCCAATGGCGGCACCCCGGCCAGCGCGCCCAGCCCGATGGTCATGGTCCAGAACGTCACCGGCATGCGCTTCCGCAGCCCGCCCATGGCCGACATCCGGTTGTTGCCGACAGCGTGGATCACCGATCCCGCCGCGAGGAACAGCAGCGCCTTGAACGCGGCGTGGGTGAGCAGGTGGAACAGGGCCGCGGCGGGCGCGCCCACCGCCAGGGCGCCCGTCATGTATCCGAGCTGGCTCACCGTCGACCAGGCCAGCACCCGCTTGATATCGTCCTGCCCGAGCGCGCTGAGGGCGCCGAGCAGCATCGTCACCGAGGCCATCACGGCGAGCACGACCAGCGCCGCGGGCGAGCGGTCGAACAGCGGATACAGCCGCGCCACCACGTAGACGCCGGCCGCCACCATCGTCGCGGCGTGGATCAGGGCGGAGATCGGCGTCGGGCCGGCCATCGCGTCGGGCAGCCATGTGTGCAGCGGGAACTGCGCGCTCTTGCCCGCCACCCCGGCCAGCAGCAGCACGCATGCCGCGGTCACCGTGCCGGCGGACAGCGCCCCGGAGCCGGCCGCCGCGAACACGTCGGCGATGCGGAAGCTGTGCGCGTGCAGGCCGAGCAGCAGGATGCCGAGCAGGAAGCCGACGTCGCCCACCCGGGTGACCAGGAACGCCTTCACCGCCGCGCCGGGCGCCTCCGGCAGCCGCCGGTCGTGGCCGATCAACAGGTACGAGCAGATGCCCATGACCTCCCAGCCCACCAGCAGCGCGATCAGGTCCCCGGACACGACCACCAGCAGCATCGCCCCGGTGAACAGGCTCACCTGCGCCGCATAGGGCGCATACCGCTCGTCGTCGTGCAGATAGGCCACCGAGTAGACCTGGACGCAGAGCGCGACCACGCCGACCGCGACGGCCACCAGCCCGGCCGGCCCGTCGAGCCAGGTGCCGAACGTGACCGGGAACCGGCCGAACTCCGCGACGGTGACCCCGGCGTCCGCCCCGCGCACCCCGCGCAGCACGACGGCGATCGCGCACGCGAGCGCGACGGCCGCCCCGCCGATCCCAAGCACGGCGGAAAGGCCCCGCATCCGGTACGGCAGCAGCAGCCCCGCCAACCCGAGCCCCAGCGGCACGGCCGGCAGCGCCGCACCCAGCGGATCGACGCTCATCGGGCAACCTCCGCCTCGTCCGACCCGGCCGATCCGCCCGAAACACCGGACCCGCTCGGGTTATCGGCTCCGTCTGGGCCGTCGGGTCCGTCCGATCCGGCCGGCCCGCCGATCGATCCGGCGCCGGGGCCGCCACCGGTATCGGGCGGCGGCTCGTCGGCCAGCGGCAGGTCGTCGACGCCGACGGTGCGGCGCAGCCGGTACAGCTGCAGGATCAGCGCCAGTCCGACCCCGATCTCGGCCGCGGCCAGCACGATCACGAACAGCGCAAATGACTGCCCGGCCCGCGGCACCGCGGCCCGGATCGAGGCATCGGCGGTCACGAAGATCAGGTTGACCGCGTTGAGCATCAGCTCGACGGCCATGAGCAGCAGCACGGCGTTGCGCCGCACGAGGACGCCGTAGACCCCGATGCCGAACAGCAGGGCCGCGATGGTGAACGGCAGCGCCGGATGCATCAGTCCCGCCTCCGCTTCGTCGGCCGGGCGCCGATGTCGGGCCGGGACACCACGATCGCGCCGACCAGCGCCGCCAGCAGCAGCACCGAGACCAGCTCGAACGGCAGCACCCACGTGCGGAAGAGCACCTCGCCGAGCCGCTCCGCGGTGCCCGGCTCGGGCATCTCGACTCGCGTCCAGCGGAAGGCGTCGATGAGCAGCGCCGTCAGCCCGGCCCCTGCCCCGGCGCCGACCAGGGCGCCCGGCCATCGGATCCGGTCCAGATCGGCGCTGGCGCCGATCGGCGCGCGGGTCAGCATGACGGCGAAGAGCAGGAGCACCACGACGGCGCCGACGTAGACGAGCACCTGAACCCAGGCAACGAGCTCGGCGGTGAGCACCAGAAAGAGTCCAGCGATCGCGCCCAGGGCGACGACGAGCCACAGCCCGGCGCGCACGACGTGCCGGGTGGTCACGACCAGCAGGCCGGCCCCCAACGCCACCGCGCCGAGGGCTGCCGTGAGCACATCGGCCACGGTCATCGCTTCGCCACCCTCATGGCGGACATCCTGCCACCCGGGTATGACACGAATCGACCATCAGGCCGCAGAGCGCTCAGGAAAGTTGCGCGGCGTGCGCGAGTGTCAGCCGGTGTTCCGCGCGGCCCGCTTCGCCGCGGCCGTCTGCTCCTTCGCCGGCTCGCCGCGCGGGTCGTGGGCGGGCGGCGGGGGCACGGTCGGCACCCACTCCTCGAGCCTTTCCTTCTCATGGAGCAGGTCGCGGATGTCGTGCTCGGCGTACTCGAACTCGGGCGACCAGTGCAGCGCGTCGAACGGGCAGACCTCGACGCAGATCCCGCAGTACATGCAGAGGGAGAAGTCGATCGCGAACCGGTCCAGGACGTTGCGCTGGCGCGCCCGGGCCGCGCCGGGGACCAGCACCTCCTCCTTGTGGGAGTCGATGTAGATGCACCAGTCGGGGCACTCCCGCGCGCACAGCATGCACACGGTGCAGTTCTCCTCGAGCAGCGCGATCACGCCGCGCGAGCGTGGCGGCAGGTCCGGCTCGACATCCGGGTATTGCTGGGTGTGGGCCCGCTTGGTCATCGTGCCCAGCGTGACGGCCAGCCCCTTGGCGAGACCCTTGCCCGGAAACTCCACCTTCGGAACGTAGCACCGCGCACCGCGTCGTTGCTGATCCCGGCGAGGCAAAAATGTCGTACACCAGTTCTAAGATGTACCCATGAACGAACGACGGTGGTGGAACGGGTCCTGGTCGCGGCTGACGCGTCGTGACGTCTACGTGCGCAACGCGGCCGACGGCCGCTGGCAGGTCGAGCTCCGCCGGGGTGGCCCGGAGGGGCGCGTGCGGGGCCGGACGTTCGGGTCCGAGCGCGAGGCGGTCGAGTGGATCGAGTCGGCGGTGATCACGTCCGAGCCCAACTGGCGCGAGGTGCCGAGCCGGATCGACTCACGACAGCGCCGAAACGTTGCACCGAGGCTTCCGCGGGCGAGCTGATTTAGCCGGACCGCCAGGCCGAAATCGGCCGAAAGGTCGATTCTTCCGTGTGGCCGAGTCATCTTGGTCTGCGCTCTGTTGGTTCCCACATGGGTTGTGGCACGATCGTGGGTGATGTGACCGGACCAGCCGTCTCGACGACCGCATGGGAGTGAAGGATGCGCGATTTGACGCTCGGCCGGTGGATCGTTCGATTGGCAGTGATCATCGGCGCGGGCTCCGCTGCGCTGGGCCTGTCGACGGCCGCGGCGCACGCAGGTGTGATCTCAAACGACCGTGTCATCGCCACCCGCATCGTGTCGGTGGCGGATGCGTTGAACACCGGCGTCTCACAGGTGACGAGCCCACCGTCGGGCATCTTCGTCACCGAGGATTACGGCTGGTCCTGAGCCTGATCTTGCTCGTTCCGCGAGCGGGGCGGCGGCTCATCAGGGCCCACCACTTCGTGTGATTGGGGAGCACGTGCCCGCACCGAAGGCGCCCATCGTTCGCGCCGACAAGTCTGCCTGGCTGATCACCGGCCCGCTGTTCGCGCTCGGCATCCTGCTGTCACTGCCCGTGCTGCTCTCCGGGCACGCCCGGCCGATCTCCTACAACATCGAATACGCTCCGGCGCTGCTGCTGTTCGCCGCTCTCGCGTCGCACATGGAGTTGCGCCTCGACATCCGCCGTCAAGGCCTGAGCATCTGGATGAACGACGTC
The DNA here is from genome assembly GCF_040300025.1 of Dactylosporangium sp. NPDC000555. Classification (NCBI taxonomy): domain Bacteria; kingdom Bacillati; phylum Actinomycetota; class Actinomycetes; order Micromonosporales; family Micromonosporaceae; genus Dactylosporangium; species Dactylosporangium sp. NPDC000555. The sequence goes on from NZ_JBEPDB010000001.1 coordinate 302,373, forward strand.
CCGGTGCTGCTGTCGTTGTTCTACCTCTCGCCGGTGCTCACGATCACGGTTCGGGTCGTGGCCGGGCTGATCTGGAACGTGTTCAGTGTGCGGCTGGGCCCTCACAAGGCGGCCTTCAACGCGGCGAGCCAGGTGGCGTCGGTCGCGGCGGCCAATGTCGTCATCTTCGTGGCAGGGCTGGGCTCGCCGACCGACCCGCGCACCTGGGTCGTTCTCGGGCTGGCGATCGTCGCCAGCAACTTCGTGAGTCTCGCTTCGCTGTCCGGGGTCATGGCCCTGATGCACGGTGCGATGCAGCTGCCCCAGTTCCTGCGCATCGCCGTGCCGGGCCACGCCGTGATGGGCGTCAACATCGTCCTCGGCCTGGTCATGCTGCTGACGCTGGATGCCGGCCCGTGGTCGCTCCTGCTGCTCGTCATGCTCGCCGTGGTCCTGGGCATCGGCAACCGCGCCTACGCGCGGTTTCTGCGCCAGCACAAGACCCTCACCGAGATGTATGCGCTCACCCGCGACATCGCCAGCACCAATCACGACGGCACGCTGCCGGACGTGCTCCTCGGCCGCGTCCGCGCCCTGCTGGTGGCCGACTCGGCGACGCTCTGGCTGCCGCCGCAGAACCGGCACGAGGAGATCCTGCTCTCGGCCCGGTTCGACTATCCCGGGCTGCTCGACGCCGCGCCGACGCCCGACCACTTCCGCGAGCTGGCGATGCGGACCGGCTGCACCGTCACCGCCGGGCCGAAGACCGGGGCGCCCGAGCTGCGCGCGGCGCTGCAGCAGGCCCGCGTCAAGGACATCATCGTGGTCCCGCTGAGCTCCGGCGGCGTCACCGTCGGCACCCTGGAAGTGGCCGGCCGGCTCCTTGACCGCGCTGCCTTCGGCCCCGAAGACGTCCAGCTGATCGAGACCATCGCCGCCCACACCGGCGTCGCCGTGGAGAACAGCCGGCTCGTCGACCGGCTCCAGTACGACGCCAACCACGACGCCCTCACCGGGCTGGCCAACCGCCGGCGGATGCTCGAGGCGCTGGGCGAGGCGATGAGCGGCCGCGGGGCGCGCGAGGTCGTGGCCGTGCTGCTCTTCGACGTCATGGCGCTGCGCCAGGTCAACGACTCGCTCGGGCACACGGCCGGTGACAAGGTTCTGGTCGAGGTGGCCCGGCGGCTGCAGAACCTCGCCCCGCAGGGTGCCCTGGTGGCGCGCGTCGGCGACGACGAGTTCGCGATCGAGCTGCGCACCGCCGGCGTCGAGGCGGCCGTCGCCGTCGCCGGGACGCTGCGCAGTGGGCTCAGCGATCCGATGGTGATCGAGTCGCTCACGGTCGATGTCGACGCCAACGTCGGGGTGTCGATCTACCCGGAGCACGGCGACGACGCCGAGGTGCTGCTGCAGCGCGCGCACGTGGCCACGCACGCGGCCAAGTCGCGGGGCGTCGTGCAGGTGTTCAACGCCGGGCTGCAGTCGCGGGCCGTGCGGCGCGTCGGGCTCGCGGCCGACCTGCGGACCGCGCTCACCAACGGCGAGCTCGAGGTGTACTTCCAGCCCAAGGTCGCGCTCACCGACCGGCGGCTGGTCGGGGTCGAGTGCCTCGCACGGTGGGAGCACCCCGTGCACGGCCAGGTCGCCCCGCCCGACTTCGTCGCCGTGGCGGAGCACACCGGCCAGCTGGCCCGGCTCAACAGCGTGGTCCTGCGCGAGGGTATCCGGCGGGCCCGGGAATGGGCCGACGCCGGGCGGCCGCTCGCCGTAGCGGTCAATCTGTCCGCCCGGACCCTCGGCGACGCGGACCTGCCGCTGCAGATCGCCGAGCTGCTCGACGGGCACGGTGTCCCGGCCGACCGGCTGATCCTGGAGATAGCCGAGGACGATCGGCTGCTGGCCGTCGGGCGTGCGTTGCCGACGCTGCACCGGCTCCGCGATCTCGGCATCCGGCTCTCAGTCGACGACTTCGGCGTCGGACGCTCGGCGTTCGCCGACCTCAGCCGGCTGCCGGTGCAGGAGGTCAAGATCGACCGGACGTTCGTGCAGGGCATGGCGACGTCGCCGAGCGACCTGGCGATCGTGCGCACGATCGTGGACATGGCGCGCAACTTCGGGCTCGATGTCGTCGCCGAGGGCGTGGAGAGCGAGCTGACCCTCGGGCTGCTCGAGGACATGCGCTGCGACATGGGGCAGGGTTTCCTGTTCAGCCGGCCGCTGCCGCACGAGCGCTTCGAGTCCTGGCTGCAGGTCCAGACGGCCGCCGACCCGGCCGAGGCGCCGGCGGGCGAGGTCCGCTGGCTGCGCGCCGTCCCGTAGCCCCCGGCGAGCGGTGTCACGCGGGACAAGAATCCGCCGTGAGCTGGGAGAAGACCGGAATTGGGTAAGTCGATTTCGTGCCCGGCCGGGGGCCGTGTACGCTTAGCGAGCGCGTGTGCGGGAACGCATGCAAAGCGCCCCCTTAGCTCAGTCGGCAGAGCGTCTCCATGGTAAGGAGAAGGTCTACGGTTCGATTCCGTAAGGGGGCTCGAGACCGGGCTTGAGACATCGAGTCCGCCGCGGCGGTGTAGCTCAGATGGCAGAGCAAGCGGCTCATAATCGCTGTGTCGCCGGTTCAAGTCCGGCCACCGCTACAGAACGCACCACAGGACGCCCGATTGGGCGTCCATCTGCGTGAGCCGCTATGCTGGTTCGCTGGATCTGTATCCGTCCCACAAGAACGTTCTGAAGGAAGGCACTTCGCCATGGCCAAGGCGACCGACGTTCGTCCGAAGATCACGCTGGCGTGCACGGAGTGCAAAGAGCGCAATTACATCACGAAGAAGAACCGGCGCAACGACCCGGACCGCATCGAGCTGAAGAAGTTCTGCCCGCGCGACGGCAAGCACACCGTCCACCGCGAGACCCGGTAGTCGTCCCAAAAACAACCCGATGCCCCGGCCTCAGGCCGGGGCATCGGCGCGTTACGGGTAAGTTCCATCCCATGCCGCTGGATCAGTCGTACATGGGCCGGGTGTACCCGCCGACCCCGCCCTACGAGGTGGGCAGGGAGAAGATCCGCGAGTTCGCCGACGCGGTCTGCGCCACCGACCCCGTGCACCGCGATCTCGCCGAGGCCCGGGCCAAGGGCTACAGCGACGTGATCGCGCCGCCCACGTTCGCGATCATCCTGAGTCAGAACGCCGGTCAGCAACTCGTCGACGATCCCGCCTTCGGCATGGACTACAGCCGGGTGGTGCACGGCGGCCAGACGTTCCGTTACGAGCGCCCGATCGTCGCCGGCGACCACCTGATCACGGTCATGACGGTCGAGGAGATCAGCAGCCGGGCCGGCCACGCCTTCCTGACCACCCGGCACGAGGTGGCCACCGTCGAAGGCGAGCCCGTCGTGACGATCTGGACCCGGCTCGTGATCCGTGGGGAGGGCTGAGATGCAGCCAGGCACCGAGTTCCCGGCCCAGACGTTCCGGGTCACCCGCGCCGACCTGGTGCGCTACGCGGGCGCGTCCGGCGACTTCAACCCGATCCACTGGAGCGACCGGCAGGCCACCACCGTCGGCCTGCCCGGCGTCATCGCTCACGGCATGCTCACCATGGGCCTGGCCACTCAGGCCGTCGCCCGCTGGGTGGGCGACACCGCCTCGATCGTGGAATTCTCCACCCGATTCGCCAACCCGGTAGTGGTGCCCGACGACGACAAGGGCACCGAGATCGTGGTGATCGGCGCAGTGAAGAAGATCTTTGACGACGGCCTCGTGCAGATCGACGTGACGGCGACCTGCCAGGGCGAGAAGATCCTGGGGGCCGCGAAGGCCCTCGTTCGTCATCAGTAGGAGGGGGGTGGTTGGGATATCCCGGCCTCAACCCGTACACTGGTCCGCCGTGGGGTGAGCAACTCAAGGTTGCCCTCTTCACGAAGGGGTGTGGCGCAATTGGTAGCGCAGCGGTCTCCAAAACCGCAGGTTGCAGGTTCGAGTCCTGTCGCCCCTGCGCCGAAGGCCTGACCTGGGTCTAGTGGTCCCGACCGATGAGGTCGGGGCGGCGACCGCAGCGGTCACGGTTGGTCCGATCGCGTGCCGCCGGCTCCTGCCGGTGGCCCGATGATCGGGCACGAACCGGTGGTCGATGGGTCGCGAAGGCCCGGGGTCTTGCTGCCGGCCGACACGGACCGAGCACTCGCGAGATCACGGAAGAGGGCGAAAGTGGCCGAACGCAGGCGACGCGGGACCGACCCCGCCGACGATCGCCGTGAAGAGGAGCTCAGCGCCGAGGACGCCGCCATCGAGGAAGAGTTCGCCGACGAGCTGGACAACCTCGACACTGCGGACGACGACGCCGTTGAGACCGCGAGCAAGAACGGCCGTGCCAAGGACACCAAGGTCAAGGACGGCAAGAAGACCAAGGTCAAAGAGGGCGGCTCGAACAACATCTTCGTGCGGCTCATCAACTTCATCCGCGAGGTCGTCGGCGAGCTGCGTAAGGTTATCTGGCCGACCCGCAAGGAGCTGAGCACCTACACGGTCGTCGTGGTGGTGTTCGTGATCGTCATGCTGGCGATCGTCGGCGGCCTCGACTTCGGCTTCGCGAAGCTCGTCCTCTGGACCTTCGGCAACGGCAGCGTCGACCAGTAAGGGCCGGCCGCTGCCCGCCGGAGAGGCGGGCGGCGACGCCGACCAGCGAGGCGACGATTGGCCGCTATGGCGACCGCCGGTCCGAACCGGGCGCCGGCGAAGACAGACAGACGGAAGTGAGCAGCGTGCAGGAATTCGACGAGACGCCCGGTACCGACGACGAGGAGCACGAGGAAGCGTCGACGGTGATGACGGCCGCCACCCCGACGGTGGCGTCCGACGCCGAGGACCCCGTCGCCGAGCTGCGTGCCGCACTGCGCTTCGCGCCCGGCGACTGGTACGTGGTGCACTCCTACGCCGGCTACGAGAACAAGGTCAAGACCAATCTCGAGACCCGGATCACGAGCCTCGACATGGAAGAGTTCATCTACCAGGTCGAGGTCCCGACTCGTGATGAGGTCGAGATCAAGAACGGCAAGCGCACCCAGGTGCAGAACAAGGTCTTCCCCGGCTACATCCTGGTCCGGATGGAGCTCACCCCGGAGTCGTATTCCTGCGTGCGCAACACGCCGGGCGTCACCGGGTTCGTCGGGGCGACCGACCGTGCCGACCGCCCGGCGCCGCTCTCCCTCGACGAGGTGCTCAAGTGGCTGGCGCCCGTCGTGCAGCAGGAGGGCAAGAAGCCCGGCAAGCCCGAGGTCAAGGTCCTTGACTTCGAGGTCGGTGACTCGGTCACCGTCACCGACGGCGCCTTTGCCTCGCTGCAGGCGACCATCAGCGAGATCAACGCTGACCAGCAGAAGCTCAAGGTGCTGGTCTCGATCTTCGGTCGCGAGACCCCGGTCGAGCTCAACTTCAACCAGGTCACGAAGATCTAATTCCACTGCGGTACGCTAGAGCGTCCGGCCCGAGATGCCGGGCGCTCATGCGTGCGTGGAAATAGCACGAACCGATTCCAGCCCAGGAAGACGAAAGCAGCCATGCCTCCGAAGAAGAAGCTCGTCAAGACCTTCACGCTTCAGTTGCCGGGCGGCCAGGCCACACCGGCTCCGCCGGTCGGTCCCGCCCTCGGTCAGCACGGTGTGAACATCATGGAGTTCGTCAAGGCGTACAACGCCCAGACGGAGTCCATGCGCGGTGACATCATCCCGGCGCAGATCAGCGTCTACGAGGACCGCACCTTCACGTTCATCCTCAAGACGCCGCCCGCCGCCCGCCTGCTGCTCAAGGCCGCCAGCGTGCCCAAGGGCTCCGGCGTCCCGCAGCGGGACAAGGTCGGCTCGATCACCAAGGCCCAGCTGCGTGAGGTCGCCGAGAAGAAGATGGCCGATCTCAACGCGAACGATGTCGAGCAGGCCGAGAAGATCATCGCCGGCACCGCCCGCTCCATGGGCATCGTCGTCAAGGACTGAAACACCGTCATCGAGTGGGAGGACGCCCGAACGGCGTCCGCACTGAGACCACAGGAGAACAGAGCGACATGTCGCAGCACGGCAAGAACTACCGCAAGGTCGTCGACCTGGTCGACCGCAACGCGCTGTACAGCCCCAAGGCCGCAATCCGCCTCGCGAAGCAGACGTCGACCGTGAAGTTCGACCCCACCGTCGAGGTGGCCATGCGCCTGGGCGTCGACCCGCGCAAGGCCGACCAGATGGTCCGGGGCACGGTCAACCTGCCGCACGGCACCGGCAAGACGGCCCGCGTCATCGTCTTCGCGCAGGGCGCGAAGGCTGCCGAGGCCGAGGCCGCCGGCGCGGACGCGGTCGGCACCGATGAGCTCGTCGCCCGGATCCAGGAAGGCTGGCTGGACTTCGACGCGGCGATCGCCACGCCCGACCAGATGGCCAAGATCGGCCGGATCGCGCGGATCCTGGGCCCGCGCGGCCTGATGCCGAACCCGAAGACGGGCACGGTGACCATGGACGTCACCAAGGCGGTCAACGAGATCAAGGGTGGCAAGATCACCTATCGCGTCGACAAGCACTCGAACCTGCACCTGATCATCGGCAAGGCGAGCTTCTCCGAGGAGCAGCTGGTCGAGAACTACGCCGCGGTGCTCGACGAGGTCAACCGGGCCAAGCCCTCGGCGTCCAAGGGCAAGTACCTCAAGAAGGTCTTCATCACCACCACCATGGGCCCGGGCATCCCGGTCGACCCGAACAAGACGCGCAACCTCCTCGAGGACGACAGCGTCACCGCCGCCGCGGAGTAACACCGAACTCCCAGCAAAGCGGGATCACCCGGGACAGCGTGTCTGTGGCACGCTGTCCCGGTGCGTTTGCAGGACGTGTGGTTCCGCTACAGCCGTCGCGCAGCCTGGACGCTCCGCGGCGTCGACCTGACCCTCGAACCGGGCGAGACGGCCGTCGTGGCCGGGCCGAACGGTTCCGGCAAATCCACGCTGCTGCAGCTCGCGGCCGGCGTCCTGCGCCCCGGGCGGGGCGTGATCAGTGGCCGGCCCGCCGTGGTCGGCTGGGTCCCCGAGCGCTTTCCCGCGGATCAGCCCTTCACCGCCCGTACCCACCTGAAACACATGGCGGCCATCCGCGGCCGCGACGGCACCGCGGACATCGAGCGGTGGGCGCGCCGGCTGCACCTCGAAAACTTCCTCGACGTCCGGCTCAACCGGCTGTCGAAGGGCTCGGCCCAGAAGGTGGGGCTCGTCCAGGCCCTGCTCGCGCCGCCGGGCCTGCTGGTCCTCGACGAGCCGTGGGAGGGCCTCGACGCGCAGACCCGCGAGCAGGTGCCGGCCATCGTCGCCGAGGTCGTCGGGCGCGGCGGCTCGGTGCTGGTCAGCGACCACCTCGGCGAGGTCGCCCGGCTGCCCGGCGCGCGCCGCTGGCAGGTCCGCGACGGTGAGGTGCATGCCGGGGACCGGCCGGCCCGCAAGAAGGTGATCGAGCTCGCGGTCGACGCGGCCGAGGCGCCGGACGCGGTCAGCCGGCTGCGCTCCGCGGGCTTCGAAATCCTGACGGTACGCGACGAGGTGCCCCTGTCATGATCGCGTTGATCCGCATGCGGCTGGCCGGCTTCGTCCGCACCGGCCGGGCCGCGGCCCCTCTGCTGGCCGCGCTGGTCGTCCTCTCGGTCCTCTACGGCGGCGGCCAGGCGCAGGCAGGCGAGGCCTACGGGGTCTCCGCCGCGATCCTCTTCGTCGTGCTCGCCTGGCAGACGAAGGTCCTGCTCGACGTCGAGCCGGACGTGCAGCGACGCCTCGGCGTGGTCGCGGTCGGCGGCGCCGGGCGGGAGACGGCCGCCGGCCTGGGCGCCGCGGTGCTTGCCGGCCTGCCCGTGGTGCTCGTCGCGCTGCTCCTGCCGTGGGTGCTCGGCGGGGTGACCACCCCGCGGGCCGGCGACCCGCCGCTGTCGACCGGCATCGCGTTGGGCGTGTGGGCCCACCTGCTGCTCCTGCTGCCGGCAGTGGCGCTCGGGGCGCTGTCCAGCCGGGCGGTGACCACCCAGGCGGCCCGCGGCCTTGCCGTGCTGCTCTCCGGCGTGGTCTTCGCGATCGTGCTCGGCCTCAAGAGCTTCCCGGTGCCGTGGCTGGCCCCGCCGGTGATGACCACGGCCCGCGCCACCGTCGGCGCCGCCCACCTGCCGGCGCTCGCCGGGGCGACCGCCTGGGGACTGGCCTGGACCGCGGCGGCCGTCGCGGCCTACGCGGCGCTGCGCCGCACCCGGGCGTGATTTGTTGGCCACATGCCGGCCGTGCATAATGGATCGGAAACCCGAAGACCGCTGGTCATGTCCGCGTGAGTGGACATCGAAGGTCCCGCCGCAATGCGGGCGACCCGCGCAGGGCCGGACAGCAGTGTGAACGTCGGCGCCGCCGTGTGCCGCCTCTCCGCTCCGTGCGCCCCTGCGCCGGGGCGTTTTTCATTGCCGGGGGCCGACCAGCACCCCGAAGCAACGAGAAGGGAGGGACATGGCGGACAAGCCGGTTCGAGACGACAAGGCCACCGCTGTCGCGGAGCTCACCGAGCAGTTCCGTGGCTCGACGGCCACCGTGCTGACCGAGTACCGCGGCCTCACCGTGGCGCAGCTCAAGACCCTGCGCCGCAGCCTGGGCCGCGAGACCACGTACGCCGTCGCGAAGAACACGCTCGCGAAGCGTGCCGCGACGGACGCGGGCATCACCGGGCTCGACGATTTGTTCACCGGTCCTACCGCGCTCGCCTTCGTCGGCGGCGACCCGGTCGAGGCGGCCAAGGGCCTTCGCGATTTCGCGAAGGCGCACCCGCTGCTGATCATCAAGGGCGGCGTGTTCGAGGGCAAGGCCATCAACGCGGACGAGGTCCGCCGCCTGGCCGACCTGGAGTCCCGCGAGGTGCTGCTGGCGAAGCTGGCCGGCGCCATGAAGGGCAACCTGAGCAAGGCCGCGGCGCTGTTCCAGGCCCCGCTGTCGAAGGCGGCCCGGACCGTCCAGGCTCTGGCAGACAAGCGCGCGCAGGAAGCAGGCGGCGCGGCCGAGTAGTCACGGCCCGCCTCCCCAACCAAACTTTCGAGAGGAAACGCCACCATGGCGAAGCTGAGCAACGACGAACTCCTCGACGCGTTCAAGGAGATGACGCTGATCGAGCTCTCCGAGTTCGTGAAGCAGTTCGAGGACGTCTTCCAGGTCACCGCCGCCGCCCCGGTCGCGGTCGCCGCGGTCGGCGGCGCCGCCGCGCCGGCCGAGGAGAAGGAAGAGCAGAGCGAGTTCGACGTCATCCTCGAGGGTGACGGCGGCAAGAAGATCCAGGTCATCAAAGTCGTGCGCGAGCTGACCGGCCTGGGCCTCAAGGAGGCCAAGGACCTGGTCGAGGCCGCTCCGAAGGCCGTCCTGGAGAAGGCCAACAAGGAGAACGCCGACAAGGCCAAGGCGAAGCTTGAGGCCGAGGGCGCCAAGGTCACCCTCAAGTAAGTTCGCGCCTCGCGACGTGGGCGGCCGCCGGATGTCCGGCGGCCGCCTTTTCGTTTGCAACCTGTAAGGACCCAAGATCTAGGGGGGCCGACCACAACACTTAGTGGTTGGGGTGCGAGATATCTGTCACGCTGCCTCGACGCGCGTGGGAACCCTTGACGCGATGACCGACGGCCAGGCACGCTAATCAGGCACTGCCTTCCGCGGACGCGGCGGCCGAGCGGACGACCGATGTGCCCCGACCCTTCTTGGGTCCGGTTCTGGGCGCATCAACCGGAGAGCCGCAGGCCACGACCGACGCGAGCGGCTCGGCCGGTGGAGAAACGATCTTCGCGAAAGGTCGTTGAAAACATCGTGCACGAGTCCGCTGGACAGCGGTTAGCCCTTCGGCTACACTGCTAGTTTGCGCTGTCTTCTGACTTCACCTCTGGCGTGAGAGGTCCCATCGTGGGCTCCTCCACATCGGAGGTCGTCAGGCTGCACGCGAAACGGCCTGTCTGCAACACCGGTCCTCGGAAGGACGCATCTTGGCAGCTTCCCGCCCTGCGAAGACCAGTTCGAGCGCTTACGCTCCCCGCCGGGTCTCCTTCGGCAGGATCACCGAACACCTTGAGGTTCCCAACCTCCTTGCCATCCAAACCGACTCGTTCGACTGGCTGGTTGGCAACGAGAATTGGCAGAGCCGCACGGCCGGTGATCAGCACGCCCGTTCAGGGCTCGCGGAGATCCTCGATGAGATCAGTCCTATTGAGGACTTCTCCGGCACGATGTCACTGTCGTTCTCCGCGCCGCGCTTCGACGAGGTCAAGGCCCCGATCGAGGAGTGCAAGGAGAAGGACCTCACCTACTGCGCCCCGCTGTTCGTGACCGCGGAGTTCACCAACCACACCACTGGCGAGATCAAGAGCCAGACGGTGTTCATGGGTGACTTCCCCATGATGACGCCCAAGGGCACGTTCATCATCAACGGCACCGAGCGCGTCGTGGTGAGCCAGCTCGTCCGCTCCCCGGGCGTGTATTTCGACAAGCAGCCGGACAAGACCTCCGACCGCGACCTCACCAGCGTCAAGGTCATCCCGAGCCGGGGTGCCTGGCTGGAGTTCGACATCGACAAGCGCGACACCGTCGGTGTGCGCATCGACCGCAAGCGCCGGCAGGCCGTCTCCGTCCTGCTCAAGGCCATCGGCTGGTCCGCCGAGCGCATCCGTGAGAAGTTCGGCTGGTCCGAGCTCATGATGACCACGCTCGAGAAGGACCACATCGCCGGCCAGGACGAGGCGTTGCTGGACATCTACCGCAAGCTGCGGCCGGGTGAGCCGCCGACGCGGGAGAACGCGCAGAACCTGCTGGACAACCTGTTCTTCAACCCGAAGCGGTATGACGTCGCCAAGGTCGGTCGATACAAGTTCAACAAGAAGCTCGAGCTCGGCGTGCCGATCAACCAGGGCGTGCTGACCGAGGACGACATCGTCGCCACGGTCGAGTACCTCTGCCGCCTGCACACGGGCGAAGAGGGCTACGAGGCCGACGACATCGACCACTTCGGCAACCGGCGCCTGCGCACGGTCGGCGAGCTCATCCAGAACCAGGTCCGTGTCGGCCTGTCCCGGATGGAGCGCGTCGTGCGCGAGCGCATGACGACGCAGGACGTCGAGGCGATCACGCCGCAGACCCTGATCAACATCCGCCCGGTCGTGGCGGCGATCAAGGAGTTCTTCGGCACGTCGCAGCTGTCCCAGTTCATGGACCAGACCAACCCGCTGGCGGGGCTGACCCACCGGCGCCGGCTGAGCGCGCTCGGCCCGGGTGGTCTGTCGCGTGAGCGGGCCGGCTTCGAGGTCCGTGACGTGCACCCGTCGCACTACGGCCGCATGTGTCCGATCGAGACCCCCGAGGGCCCCAACATCGGCCTCATCGGCGCGCTCTCGACGTTCGCGCGGGTCAACCCGTTCGGCTTCGTGGAGACCCCCTACCGCAAGGTTGTCGACGGCCGGGTGACCGACCAGATCGACTACCTGACCGCGGACGAGGAGGACCGGTTCGTCAAGGCGCAGGCCAACGCCCCGCTGAAGAGCGACGGCAACTTCGCCGAGGACCGGATCCTGGTCCGCCGGAAGGGCGGTGAGGTCGACAACGTCCCCGCCGACCAGGTCGACTACATGGACGTGTCGCCGCGGCAGATGACCTCGGTCGCCACCGCGATGATCCCGTTCCTCGAGCACGACGACGCCAACCGGGCACTGATGGGCGCCAACATGCAGCGCCAGGCCGTGCCGCTGGTCAAGGCCGAGTCGCCGCTCGTCGGCACCGGCATGGAGTACCGTGCCGCGGTCGACGCCGGTGACGTGGTCGTGGCCGAGGTCGGCGGTGTCGTCGAGGACATGTGCGCCGACTACGTCACCATCCACCAGGACGACGGCCACCGCCGGACCTACCTGCTGCACAAGTTCCGCCGCTCCAACTCGGGCTCCTGCGTCAACCAGAAGCCGGTGATCTTCGAGGGCGACCGGGTCGAGGCGGGGCAGGTCATCGCCGACGGCCCGTGCACCGACGAGGGCGAGATGGCACTCGGGCGCAACCTGCTCGTGGCCTTCATGCCCTGGGAGGGGCACAACTACGAAGACGCGATCATCCTGTCCCAGAAGCTGGTGCAGAACGACGTCCTCACCTCGATCCACATCGAGGAGCACGAGGTCGACGCCCGCGACACCAAACTGGGGCCGGAGGAGATCACCCGCGACATCCCGAACGTCAGCGAGGAGATGCTCGCCGACCTCGACGAGCGGGGGATCATCCGGATCGGCGCCGAGGTCGTCACCGGCGACATCCTGGTCGGCAAGGTCACGCCCAAGGGCGAGACCGAGCTGACCCCGGAGGAGCGGCTGCTGCGCGCGATCTTCGGCGAGAAGGCTCGCGAGGTGCGCGACACCAGCCTCAAGGTGCCGCACGGCGAGACCGGCACGGTCATCGGCGTACGGACGTTCAGCCGCGAGGACGGCGACGAGCTGTCCCCGGGCGTGAACGAGCTGGTGCGCGTCTACGTCGCCCAGAAGCGGAAGATCCAGGACGGCGACAAGCTCGCCGGCCGTCACGGCAACAAGGGTGTCATCTCCAAGATCCTTCCGGTTGAGGACATGCCGTTCCTCGAGGACGGCACGCCCGTCGACATCGTGCTCAACCCGCTCGGTGTGCCCAGCCGTATGAACATCGGCCAGGTGCTGGAGACCCACCTCGGATGGGTCGCCAAGACGGGCTGGAAGATCGACGGCGACGACGCCGAGTGGAAGAGGGCGCTGAAGGCCATCAACGCGGGGGAGTCCGAGCCGGACACCAACGTGGCGACCCCGGTCTTCGACGGCGCCAAGGAGGAGGAGATCGCCGGCCTGCTGAGCAGCACGCTGCCCAACCGGGACGGTAACCAGCTGATCGGGGCGAGTGGCAAGGCGCGCCTGTTCGACGGCCGCTCCGGCGAGCCGCTGCCGGACCCGATCGCGGTTGGCTACATCTACATCCTGAAGCTCAACCACCTGGTCGACGACAAGATCCACGCTCGCTCCACCGGGCCCTACTCCATGATCACGCAGCAGCCGCTGGGTGGTAAGGCGCAGTTCGGTGGCCAGCGCTTCGGTGAGATGGAGTGCTGGGCGATGCAGGCCTACGGCGCGGCCTACGCGCTGCAGGAGCTGCTGACGATCAAGTCCGACGACGTCCTCGGACGCGTCAAGGTCTACGAGGCGATCGTCAAGGGCGAGAACATCCCGGAGCCGGGCATCCCGGAGTCCTTCAAGGTGCTCCTCAAGGAGCTGCAGTCGCTGTGCCTGAATGTCGAGGTGCTCTCCAGCGACGGCGTGGCCCTCGAGATGCGCGAGACGGACGACGAGGTGTTCCGCGCGGCCGAGGAGTTGGGCATCGACCTCTCGCGGCGTGAGCCGAGCAGCGTCGAGGAAGTCTGATTCGCCGGCGGCGTCCCTGCGGGGGCGCCGCCCAGGCGACCTAGCAATTACCCGAGCAACTGAATCGTGAGGACATAGACGAAGTGCTCGACGTCAACTACTTCGACGAGCTCCGCATCGGCCTGGCCACGGCCGACGACATCCGGCAGTGGTCGCACGGCGAGGTCAAGAAGCCCGAGACGATCAACTACCGCACCCTGAAGCCGGAGAAGGACGGCCTCTTCTGCGAGAAGATCTTCGGCCCGACCCGCGACTGGGAGTGCTACTGCGGTAAGTACAAGCGTGTCCGCTTCAAGGGCATCATCTGCGAGCGCTGCGGCGTCGAGGTGACCCGGGCGAAGGTCCGCCGCGAGCGTATGGGCCACATCGAGCTCGCCGCGCCGGTCACGCACATCTGGTACTTCAAGGGCGTGCCCAGCCGGCTCGGGTATCTGCTCGACCTGGCCCCGAAGGATCTCGAGAAGATCATCTACTTCGCGTCGTACGTGATCACCAGCGTCGACAAGGAGGCCCGCCACCGCGACCTCGCCACCCTCGAGAACGAGGTGTCGGCGGAGAAGCGGCAGGCGGAGAACGCCCGCGACTCCGAGATCGAGAAGCGCGCCGCCAAGCTGGAGCAGGACCTGGCCGAGCTCGAGGCCGAGGGTGCCAAGGCCGACGTGCGCCGCAAGGTCAAGGAGGCCGGCGAGCGCGAGATGCGGCAGATCCGCGACCGCGCGCAGCGGGAGATCGACCGCCTCGACGAGGTCATGGACACGTTCCGCAAGCTGGATCGCAAGAACCTCATCACCGACGAGCTGCTCTACCGCGAGCTGCGCGACCGGTTCGGTGAGTACTTCTCCGGCGCCATGGGCGCCGAGGCGATCAAGGCCCTGCTGGAGAACCTCGACCTGGACGACGAGGCCGAGCTGCTGCGCGAGACCATCCGCAGCGGCAAGGGTCAGCGCAAGATCCGGGCGCTCAAGCGGCTCAAGGTCGTCGCGGCGTTCCTGAACACCGCCAACTCGCCGCTGGGCATGGTGCTGGACTGCGTCCCGGTCATCCCGCCGGACCTGCGCCCGATGGTGCAGCTCGACGGTGGCCGGTTCGCCACCAGTGACCTCAACGACCTGTACCGGCGGGTGATCAACCGGAACAACCGGCTCAAGCGCCTGATCGACCTGGGTGCCCCGGAGATCATCGTCAACAACGAGAAGCGGATGCTGCAGGAGGCCGTCGACGCGCTGTTCGACAACGGTCGCCGCGGCCGTCCGGTCACCGGCCCGGGTAACCGGCCGCTGAAGTCGCTGTCCGACATGCTCAAGGGCAAGCAGGGCCGGTTCCGTCAGAACCTGCTCGGCAAGCGCGTCGACTACTCCGGCCGTTCGGTCATCGTCGTCGGCCCGCAGCTCAAGCTGCACCAGTGCGGCCTGCCCAAGCAGATGGCCCTGGAGCTGTTCAAGCCGTTCGTGATGAAGCGCCTGGTGGACCTCAACCACGCGCAGAACATCAAGTCGGCCAAGCGCATGGTCGAGCGTCAGCGGCCGGTCGTGTGGGACGTGCTGGAGGAGGTCATCGCGGAGCACCCGGTGCTGCTCAACCGCGCGCCGACCCTGCACCGCCTGGGCATCCAGGCCTTCGAGCCGCAGCTGGTCGAGGGCAAGGCCATCCAGATCCACCCGCTGGTCTGCACCGCCTTCAACGCCGACTTCGACGGCGACCAGATGGCCGTGCACGTGCCGCTGTCCTCGGAGGCGCAGGCCGAGGCCCGCATCCTCATGCTGTCCAGCAACAACATCCTCAAGCCGGCCGACGGCAAGCCGGTCACCATGCCGACCCAGGACATGGTCATCGGCCTGTACCACCTCACGCACGTCCAGAAGAACCTGATCGGCGAGGGGCGGACCTTCAGCTCCGACGCCGAGGCGCGGATGGCGTTCGACAACGGCGAGCTGCACCTGCAGGCGCCGGTGAAGATCCGCCTGAAGGGCGTCGTCGGGGTCGACAACGGCGCGGGCGACGCGCCGTGGGAGGCGCCGGAGGGCTGGCAGCCGGGCGAGACGGTGACCGTCGAGACGACGCTCGGGCGCGTGCTGTTCAACGAGACGCTGCCCGTGGGGTACCGCTTCGTGAACTACGAGATCCGCAAGGGTCAGCTCTCGGCGATCGTCAACGACCTCGCCGAGCGGTTCCCGAAGGTCTCCCTCGCGGCGACCCTGGACGCGCTCAAGCTGGCCGGCTTCCACTGGGCCACCTGGTCCGGCGTCACCATCGGCATGGAGGACGTCATCCAGCCGCCTCGTAAGCGCGAGATCCTCGAGCGCTACGAGAAGGAGGCCGAGCGGATCGACAAGCAGTACCAGCGTGGTCTCATGACCGCCGAGGAGCGCCGCGGCGAGCTCATCGAGATCTGGACCAAGGCGACCGGCGAGGTGGCCAAGGAGATGGAGAGCGCGCTGCCGCGCGAAAACCCGCTGTGGAAGATGATCAACTCGGGTGCCCGCGGTAACCTCCTCCAGCTCCGCCAGATCGCCGCGATCCGTGGCCTGGTGGCCAACCCGAAGGGCGAGATCATCCCGCGGCCGATCAAGGCCAGCTACCGGGAGGGTCTGTCCGTGCTGGAGTACTTCATCTCCACCCACGGTGCCCGCAAGGGTCTGGCCGACACCGCGCTGCGGACCGCCGACTCGGGTTACCTGACCCGTCGTCTGGTCGACGTCTCGCAGGACGTCATCATCCGCGAGGAAGACTGCGGCACCGACCGCGCCATCCCGATGGCGGTCGGCGAGGTGCTCGACGGCGTGCTGCGCATCCACCAGCACGCGGAGACGGGCGTGCACGCGCGCACCCTCGCCGACGACGTGCGGGACAAGGACGGCCGGATCGTCGCCGAGCGGGGCACGGACATCAACTCGATCGTGGTCGACCTGCTGGTCGCCGCGGGCGTGGAGAACGTCCGGGTCCGCAGCGTGCTCACCTGCGAGTCGAAGCTGGGCGTCTGCGGCGCCTGCTACGGCCGGTCGCTGCCCACGGGCAAGACCGTCGACGTCGGCGAGGCGGTCGGCATCATCGCCGCCCAGTCGATCGGTGAGCCGGGCACGCAGCTGACGATGCGTACCTTCCACACCGGTGGCGTCGCGGGTGAGGACATCACCCAGGGTCTGCCCCGTGTGCAGGAGATCTTCGAGGCCCGCGTGCCGAAGGGCAAGGCGCCCATCGCCGACACCCCCGGCCGCGTGCGCATCGAGGACGGCGAGCGCATGCGGAAGATCATCATCGTGCCGGACGACGGCAGCGACGAGATCGTCCACGACAAGCTCAGCCGGCGCGTCAAGCTGCGCATCCAGGACGGCGAGCACGTCGAGGTCGGCGAGAAGCTCACCGAGGGCACGATCGACCCGCACGAGCTGCTGCGCATCATGGGTCCCCGGGCGGTCCAGGTCCACCTGACCTCCGAGGTCCAGGAGGTGTACCGCTCGCAGGGTGTGCTCATCCACGACAAGCACATCGAGATCATCATCCGCCAGATGCTCAAGCGGGTGACGGTCATCGACTCCGGCTCGACCGAGTTCCTGCCGGGCGTGCTCGTGGACCGCGCGATGTTCGAGGCGGAGAACCGCCGCGTCGTCGCCGAGGGCGGCGAGCCGGCGGCCGGCCGCCCGGTCCTGATGGGTATCACCAAGGCGTCGCTGGCGACGGAGTCGTGGCTGTCCGCGGCCTCGTTCCAGGAGACGACCCGGGTGCTGACCGACGCGGCGATCCACGCGCGCAGCGACTCGCTGATCGGTCTGAAGGAGAACGTCATCATCGGCAAGCTCATCCCGGCCGGTACGGGCATCAGCAAGTACCGCAGCATCCGGGTCGAGCCGACCGAGGAGGCGAAGGCCAAGGTCTACTCGATGACGGGCTACCCGGAGGCCGACTACGGCTTCGGGCCCGCGAGCGGCCAGGCCGTTCCGCTGGACGACTTCGACCTGGGCTCGTTCCGCTAGGCCTGAGGCAAAGCCCGAGAAGGGGCGGAGACCACGTGTCTCCGCCCCTTCTTCGTGCACCGGATACAGTCGTGACGTGACGTCCTCGACCCGGCACCCGCTGGACCCTGATCCGGTCCGCGCGACGAAGGCCTCGGCCGTGTTCGGGCTGGGCCTGCTCTCCGTGGTCACCGGGCCGTTTCTCGGCGGGGTGATCCCGGCGACGCTCGCGCTGCTCATGGCGAGGGAGTCGCAGCGGGAGCTGGTCGCCGCCGAAGGCTTCCTGCTCGGCTCCCGGCGGATGCGCAGCGGCGTGCGGCTGGCCTGGACCGGCATCGTGCTCGCCATCGCCGGTCTCGTCGTGTTGGCGATCATCGGGCTGCTTCACTACGCGCGGCACCGTGGCACCGACTTCGACTCGACGGTGAACTGATGTCCTATCCGGGTGCCCCGCAGTATCCGCAGCATCCCCAGCAGCAGCCGCCGCAGTACCCTCAGCCGCAGTACGCGCCGCCGGGCTATCCGGCCCCGCCCCCACGTCCCCACGGTGTCCCCGCGCCCCCGCCGCCGATCGTGCCGGCCGTGCGGGTCGACCTCGTGCAGGGCACGCCGTTTGGCGTTGCCTACCCGACGGTCCAGTCGGTCCCTAGCGGCCAGGCCATCGGCGCGCTGGTCGCCGGCATCGGGTCGACCCTGGTCGCGCTGTTCGCCATCTGCCTCGCGGGGGCCCAGGGCCTGGCGGCGGTCGGCGCGTTCACCGTGTTGGGTGTCTTTCTCGGTGGCGGCGCGATCGGTTTGGGTCTGTATGGCACCCGCCGGATCCGCCGCGCCTCCGGGGAGGTCGTCACCGGCAAGGGGATGGCGGTCACCGGAATCGTGCTCGGCGCGGTCGGCGCCGGACTGGCCTTCCTCGCGCTGATTGTGGCGTTCCTGGTGGCGTGAGCCGATGGCGAGCCGGCCCGTGGGGCCGAAATGGAGCCCCCCGGACACTTGGATCGGCGACCAGGTACTCTTGGTATGAAGAGTGTTCCGTCAGCAGGCGTCCCGGACGATTTTGACCAGCGTCCTCACGGTGGGTACTCTTTCCCCTCGTGCCCGGCTTTGTCGGGCAACTCGTGCGTGCGCCCACATCGGACCCGCTCCGCGGGAGTGAGGGTGGGTGCGGACCACAACCCCGGGCTGGGATTCAACGGGCCGGGTCGCGGACCGGGCGACACGCCCGACCGCGGGTGCCGGTCACGCCGGGCATACAGAAGAGAAGACGTGCGGCCGGGAGGCCGAAGGGAGAGGCAGGCCCAGTGCCTACGATCCAGCAGCTGGTCCGCAAGGGCCGCCAGGCGAAGCTGAGCAAGACCAAGACGCCGGCGCTTAAGAGCAGCCCGCAGCGGCGGGGCGTCTGCACGCGTGTGTACACCACCACGCCGAAGAAGCCCAACTCGGCGCTGCGCAAGGTGGCCCGTGTGAAGCTGAGCAACGGTATCGAGGTGACGGCCTACATCCCCGGTGTCGGTCACAACCTTCAGGAGCACTCGATGGTGCTGGTCCGTGGCGGCCGTGTGAAGGACCTTCCCGGCGTTCGCTACAAGATCATCCGTGGCTCGCTGGACACCCAGGGTGTTCGCAACCGCAAGCAGGCTCGCAGCCGTTACGGCGCGAAGAAGGAGAAGAGCTGACATGCCGCGTAAAGGCCCCGCGCCGCGCCGGCCGCTCGTGGCGGACCCGGTCTACAACTCCCTGCTCGTGACCCAGCTGATCAACAAGATCCTGGTCGAGGGCAAGCGTCAGCTCGCCGAGCGCATCGTCTACAGCGCTCTCGAGGGCGCCCGCGAGAAGACCGGCACCGACCCCGTGGTGACGCTCAAGCGCGCGATGGACAACGTCAAGCCGACCCTCGAGGTCCGCAGCCGCCGCGTCGGTGGCGCGACCTATCAGGTGCCGGTCGAGGTGCGCCCTCCGCGGGCGACGACGCTGGGCCTGCGCTGGCTCGTCACCTACTCCCGCGCCCGCCGCGAGAAGACCATCGTCGAGCGGCTCATGAACGAGCTGCTCGACGCCAGCAACGGTCTCGGTGCCGCGGTCAAGCGTCGCGAAGACACCCACAAGATGGCGGAGTCCAACAAGGCCTTCGCGCACTACCGCTGGTAAGCGGACGCTCCCCAGCGATCAGACTCCGACGAGACGAAGTAGGGATTTGTAGTGGCTGCCGCAGACGCCGCCCTCGCCAAGGTCCGCAACATCGGCATCATGGCGCACATCGACGCCGGTAAGACGACGACGACTGAGCGCATCCTCTTCTACACCGGCATCACGTACAAGATCGGCGAGGTCCACGAGGGCGCGGCGGTCATGGACTGGATGGAGCAGGAGCAGGAGCGCGGCATCACCATCACCTCCGCCGCCACCAAGTGCGAGTGGAAGGGCCACACGATCCAGATCATCGACACGCCCGGCCACGTCGACTTCACGGTCGAGGTCGAGCGGTCGCTGCGCGTCCTCGACGGCGCGGTGGCGGTCTACGACGGCGTCGCCGGCGTTGAGCCGCAGACCGAGAACGTCTGGCGGCAGGCGGACAAGTACAACGTCCCGCGCATGTGCTTCGTCAACAAGCTGGACCGCACGGGTGCCGACTTCTTCCGCTGCGTCCAGATGATGATCGACCGGCTCAACGCCACCCCGCTGGTGCTGCAGATTCCGATCGGGCTCGAGGGTGACCACATCGGCGTCGTCGACCTGCTGGGCATGCGCGCGCTGACCTGGCGTGGCGAGACCCAGAAGGGTGACGACTACGCGGTCGAGGAGGTGCCCGCCGACCTGGTCGACCAGGCCAACGAGTGGCGGGAGAAGCTCCTTGAGACGCTGTCCGAGGCCGACGACGACATCATGGTCCGTTACCTCGACGGCGACGAGATCGGCGTCCAGGACCTCAAGGACGCGATCCGCCGGGCCACCATCGCCGGCAAGATCAACCCGGTCGTCTGCGGCTCGGCGTTCAAGAACAAGGGCGTCCAGCCCATGCTCGACGCCGTCGTCGACTTCCTGCCCTCTCCGCAGGACATCCCGGCGATCGAGGGCTTCGCGACGGACGGCGAGACGCCGTTGCAGCGCAAGCCGTCGGTCGGCGAGCCGTTCTCCGGCCTGGCCTTCAAGATCCAGACCGACAAGCACCTCGGCAAGCTCACGTACGTGCGCATCTACTCCGGTTCGCTCGAGTCCGGCTCCCAGGTGGTCAACTCCACCAAGGACCGCAAGGAGCGGATCGGCAAGATCTACCAGATGCACGCGAACAAGCGTGAGGAGCGCAGCAGCGCCGCCGCCGGCGACATCATCGCCGTGCAGGGTCTCAAGCAGACGACCACCGGCGACACGCTGTGCGACCCGGCGAACCCGGTCATCCTCGAGTCGATGACCTTCCCGGAGCCGGTCATCGAGGTGGCGATCGAGCCCAAGACGAAGGCCGACCAGGAGAAGCTGGGCACCGCCATCCAGCGCCTGGCCGAGGAGGACCCGACCTTCCGCGTCAAGAACGATGAGGAGACCGGGCAGACGGTCATCGCCGGCATGGGCGAGCTGCACCTCGACATCCTTGTCGACCGCATGCGGCGCGAGTTCAACGTCGAGGCGAACATCGGCAAGCCGCAGGTGGCCTACCGCGAGACGGTGCGGTCCGTCGCGGAGAAGGTGGAGTACACCCACAAGAAGCAGACGGGTGGCTCCGGCCAGTACGCGCGGGTGATCATCAAGCTCGAGCCGCTGGAGCAGAGCGCCGACGGCCCGACCTACGAGTTCGTCAACGCGGTCACCGGTGGTCGTATCCCGAGGGAGTTCATCCCTTCGGTCGACGCCGGTGTCCAGGACGCCATGCAGTACGGCGTGCTTGCCGGCTTCCCGCTGGTCGGCCTCAAGGTGACGCTGCTGGACGGCCAGTACCACGAGGTCGACTCCTCGGAAATGGCCTTCAAGATCGCTGGTTCGATGGTGCTGAAGGACGCGGCCCGCAAGGCCAGCCCGGCGCTCCTCGAGCCGTTGATGGCCGTCGAGGTGACCACCCCGGAAGAAAACATGGGTGACGTCATCGGCGACCTCAACTCCCGGCGGGGCACCATCCAGGCGATGGAGGAGCGCGGCGGTGCCCGCGTCGTCCGCGCCACGGTGCCGTTGTCGGAAATGTTCGGCTACGTCGGCGACCTGCGGTCGAAGACCCAGGGCCGGGCGAGCTACTCGATGCAGTTCGACTCTTACGCCGAAGTTCCCACGAACGTGGCGAAGGAGATCATCGCGAAGGCGACCGGGGAGTAGTTCCCGGTAGTTGGCCGTGAGGCTGTGTCAGCGGGCCTGAAGGCTTCAGCCGCCAGACCCAAGTCGACAGGGTGCGTCGGCGCTTCCAGCGTCGGCGCACCGCGAACCAAGAAGTCCACAGGAGGACACCAGTGGCGAAGGCGAAGTTCGAGCGGACTAAGCCGCACGTCAACATCGGCACCATCGGTCACATCGACCACGGTAAGACGACGCTGACGGCGGCCATTACCAAGGTGCTGCACGACCGGTACCCGGACGTGAACCCGTACACGCCGTTCGACGAGATCGACAAGGCGCCGGAGGAGAAGGCCCGCGGCATCACGATCTCGATCGCGCACGTCGAGTACCAGACCGAGAACCGGCACTACGCCCACGTGGACTGCCCGGGTCACGCCGACTACATCAAGAACATGATCACCGGTGCCGCGCAGATGGACGGCGCGATCCTGGTGGTGGCGGCGACCGACGGCCCGATGCCGCAGACCCGTGAGCACGTGCTGCTGGCCCGCCAGGTCGGTGTGCCGTACATCGTCGTGGCGCTCAACAAGAGCGACATGGTCGACGACGAGGAGCTCCTCGAGCTCGTCGAGCTCGAGGTTCGTGAGCTGCTGTCGAGCCAGGAGTTCCCGGGCGACGACGCTCCGGTGGTGCGCGTCTCGGCACTCAAGGCGCTCGAGGGCGACGCGAAGTGGTCCGACGCGCTCATGGAGCTGATGACCGCGGTCGACACCGCGATCCCGCAGCCCGAGCGTGAGACCGAGAAGCCGTTCCTCATGCCCGTCGAGGACGTCTTCACCATCACCGGTCGTGGCACGGTCGTCACCGGCCGCGTCGAGCGTGGCATCCTCAAGCCGAACGAGGAGGTCGAGATCGTTGGCATCAAGGCCAAGTCGATGAAGACCACCTGCACGGCGATCGAGATGTTCCGCAAGATCCTCGACGAGGCGCGCGCCGGCGAGAACGTCGGTCTGCTCCTGCGTGGTATCAAGCGCGAGGACGTCGAGCGCGGCATGGTCGTGGTGAAGCCGGGCAGCAACACCCCGCACACCGAGTTCGAGGCGACCGTCTACATCCTCTCCAAGGAGGAGGGTGGCCGGCACACCCCGTTCTTCCAGAACTACCGTCCGCAGTTCTACTTCCGCACCACGGATGTTACCGGTGTCGTCACGCTGCCCGAGGGCACCGAGATGGTCATGCCGGGCGACAACACCAGCATGAGCGTGCAGCTCATCCAGCCCATCGCGATGGAGGAGAACCTCCGCTTCGCGATTCGCGAGGGTGGCCGCACGGTGGGTGCCGGCCGCGTTACGAAGATCATCAAGTAACAACCTGAGGTACCCCGATTTCACTTTGCCGCAGCACATGCGGCATAATGGACGGGTTGCGTCGCGGGGCGGTCGAGACTGCTCAATGAGAGGTCTCGACCGCTTCTGCGCGGCGTCGGTCCTGCGACTGGCGCCCATCCCCACAACTGGGCGTGGCGCGCCCTGGGGTAGGTATCCACAGCGGAAGTTTGCTGCGGCGGAGCCTGGCCCTTGGCCGCGACACGCCCGACCGCGGGGGTCGGATACAGACCATTAGGCGGCACCGGACCCCCCGGGGTTCGCAGGGCTGTGAGGCCCTGCACGAGAGAAGGAACTAAGCCACCATGGCGGGACAGAAGATCCGCATCCGGCTCAAGGCCTACGACCACGAGGTCGTCGACTCCTCGGCGCGGAAGATCGTCGAGACGGTCACGCGCACCGGGGCTCAGGTCGCTGGGCCGGTGCCGCTGCCCACTGAGATCAACCGCTACTGCGTGATCCGCTCGCCGCACAAGTACAAGGACTCGCGCGAGCACTTCGAGATGCGCACGCACAAGCGACTGATCGACATCATCGACCCCACCCCGAAGACGGTCGACTCGCTCATGCGGCTCGACCTGCCGGCCGGCGTCGACATCGAGATCAAGCTGTAGGGACTCGGACTTATGGACAGGCAAGTCAAGGGCATCCTGGGTGAGAAGCTCGGCATGACCCAGGTCTGGGACAACGGCAAGGTTGTCCCCGTGACCGTGGTGCAGGCCGGCCCGTGCGTCGTGACCCAGGTGCGCACGCCCGACAACGACGGTTACTCGGCGATCCAGCTGGCGTGGGGCCAGATCGACCCGCGCAAGGTCAACAAGCCGCGCGCCGGCCACTTCGCCAAGGCGGATGTCGCGCCGCGCCGGCACATCGTCGAGCTGCGCACCACCGACGCGGGCGAGTACTCGCTCGGCCAGGAGATCACGGCCGACGCCTTCGCCGACGGTCAGCGCATCGACGTGACCGGCCGCAGCAAGGGCAAGGGCTACGCCGGTGTCATGAAGCGGCACGGCTTCCACGGCCTCCGGGCCAGCCACGGTGTCGAGCGCAAGCACCGCTCGCCCGGCTCGATCGGCGCCTGCGCGACCCCCGGTCGCGTCTTCAAAGGCGTCCGGATGGCCGGTCGCATGGGTGGCGTGCGCTTCACCGTGCAGAACCTCACGATCCAGAAGATCTCGGCCGAGGATGGCCTGATCCTGGTCAAGGGCGCGATCCCGGGCCCGAAGGGCAGCCTCGTCCTGGTGCGCAGCGCGGCCAAGACCGAGGCGAAGTCGCAGAAGGGTGGGATCACCAAATGACCACCGTTGACGTTCGCACGGTCGATGGCGCGACCAACGGCACCGTCGAGCTCCCGGACGACATCTTCGACGCCCAGGCCAGCATCCCGCTGCTGCACCAGGTGGTCGTGGCCCAGCTCAACGCGGCCCGCCAGGGCACGCACAAGGCCAAGTCGCGCGGCGAGGTCGCCGGCGGTGGCAAGAAGCCCTACAAGCAGAAGGGCACCGGTCGCGCCCGCCAGGGCTCGATCCGCGCGCCGCAGTTCACCGGTGGTGGCGTCGTTCACGGCCCCGTGCCGCGGGACTACAGCCAGCGGGTAAACAAGAAGATGAAGGCGGCCGCCCTGCGTGGCGCGCTGTCGGATCGTGCCCGCGACGGTCGCATCCACGTCGTCGAGACGTTCATCGAGGGCGACACGCCGAAGACCAAGGATGCGCTGAAGGTGCTGCGCGGCATCACCGAGGCGCGCCGGGTCCTGGTGGTCCTCTCGCGTGACGACGAGGCCAACTGGCTGAGCCTGCGCAACGAGCAGTCGGTGCACCTGCTGGTCGCCGACCAGCTCAACACCCACGACGTGCTCGTGTCCGACCAGGTGGTCTTCACCACCGCGGCACTGGGCGAGTTCCTCGGGGTGCCGGCAGGGCTGTCTGAGGGTTCCGGCGACAGCGACGACGCTGACCGCAACGAGGAGGGCTGAGCCATGGCGACGATCGCCGACCCGCGTGACGTGATCATCCAGCCTGTGGTCTCGGAGAAGAGCTACAGCGAGCTCAACCGCAACTGGTACACGTTCCTGGTGCACCCGGACGCCAACAAGACCGAGATCAAGATCGCGATCCAGCAGATCTTCAACGTCCGCGTCCTGTCGGTCAACACCATCAACCGCGAAGGCAAGCGCAAGCGGACCCGCACGGGCTGGGGCAAGCGCAAGGACACGAAGCGGGCGATGGTGAAGCTCGCCGAGGGTGACCGGATCGAAGCCTTCGGCGGACCGGTCAGCTGAGGGGTATAGACGATGGCTATTCGTAAGTACAAGCCGACGACGCCTGGTCGTCGTGGTTCGAGCGTCGCGGACTTCGCGGAGATCACCCGGTCCACGCCGGAGAAGTCGCTGGTCGTCCCGCTGCCGAACAAGGGCGGCCGCAACGTCCACGGGCGGATCACCGCGCGTCACCAGGGCGGCGGCCACAAGCGCCAGTATCGGTTGATCGACTTCCGGCGTGCCGACAAGGACGGGATCCCCGCCAAGGTCGCGCACATCGAGTACGACCCCAACCGCACCGCGCGCATCGCCCTGTTGCACTACGCCGACGGCGAGAAGCGCTACATCATCGCCCCGAAGGACCTCAAGCAGGGCGACCGCGTCGAGGCGGGCGCCGGTGCGGACATCAAGCCGGGCAACAACCTGCCGCTGCGCAACATCCCGGTCGGCACCACCGTTCACGCGGTGGAGCTGCGCCCGGGCGGCGGTGCCAAGCTGGCCCGCTCGGCCGGCGTCGGCATCCAGCTGCTGGGCCGCGAGGAGCAGTACGCCACGCTGCGCATGCCCTCCGGTGAGATCCGGCGTGTCGATGTGCACTGCCGTGCCACCGTCGGCGAGATCGGCAACGCCGACCAGTCGAACATCAACTGGGGCAAGGCCGGCCGCATGCGGTGGAAGGGCAAGCGCCCGACCGTCCGTGGTGTCGCGATGAACCCGATCGACCACCCGCACGGTGGTGGTGAGGGTAAGACCTCGGGTGGTCGCCACCCGGTCAACCCGCAGGGCAAGCCGGAGGGCCGCACGCGGCGCAAGGGCCAGCCGAGCGACCGCCTCATCGTCCGCCGGCGTTACGCCACCCGGAAGCGCGGCTAAGGAGCCTGAGCAATGCCTCGCAGCCTGAAGAAGGGCCCGTTCGTTGACGACCACCTGATCAAGAAGGTGGAAGTCCAGAACGCCAAGAATTCCAAGAACGTCATCAAGACCTGGTCGCGCCGGTCGACGATCGTGCCCGAGATGCTCGGCCACACGATCGCCGTCCACGACGGACGCAAGCACGTGCCCGTTTTCGTGACCGAGGCGATGGTCGGGCACAAGCTCGGCGAGTTCGCGCTGACCCGCACGTTCAAGGGTCACGAGAAGGACGACCGGAAGAGCCGCCGCCGCTAAGGCAGCCGATAGGAATCAAGGGGATTTCCCGATGCCAACGAAGAGCGAGGCGGCGCTGCCCGGTGCGCGGGCGATCGCGCGGCACGTGCGCGTGTCGCCGATGAAGGCGCGCCGTGTGGTGAACCTCGTCCGCGGGCTTCCCGCGCGCGAGGCGCTCACGGTGCTGCAGTTCGCGCCGCAGTCAGCGAGCGAGCCGGTCTACAAGGTGCTCGCGAGCGCCATCGCCAACGCAGAGAACAACGAGCGTCTCGACCCCGATTCGCTCCTGGTCGCCGAGGCCTACGTCGATGAGGGCCCGACGCTGAAGCGGTTCCGGCCGCGGGCGCAGGGCCGTGCGTATCGGATCCGCAAGCGGACCAGCCACATCACGATCGTGGTCGAGAGCGTCCCGGCCGCACAGGCTCGCGCGGCGAAGGCCGGCGTGGCGAAGGCGGCCAAGGCGGCCAAGGCCGTGACGCCGGAGCCGGACGAGGAGTCCTCGACGCCAGCGAAGAAGACCGCGGCGAAGAAGGCTCCGGCCAAGCAGGCGCCGGCGGCCAAGCAGGCTGACGCCGAGGAAGGGACCGAGTAATGGGTCAGAAGGTTCACCCGCACGGGTTCCGGCTCGGCATCAGCACCGACTGGAAGTCCCGCTGGTACGCCGACAAGCTCTACAAGGACTACATCGCCGAGGATGTCAAGATCCGTCGGATGATGTCCAAGGGCCTGGAGCGCGCCGGCATCGCCAAGGTCGACATCGAGCGCACCCGCGACCGGGTCCGCGTGGACATCCACACGGCCCGCCCGGGTATCGTGATCGGCCGCAAGGGCGCCGAGGCGGACCGCATCCGCGCGGAGCTGGAGAAGCTCACCGGCAAGCAGGTGCAGCTCAACATCCTCGAGGTGAAGAGCCCCGAGTCGGACGCGCAGCTCGTCGCGCAGGGCGTGGCCGAGCAGCTGTCCAGCCGGGTCAGCTTCCGCCGGGCGATGCGCAAGGCCATGCAGTCGGCGATGAAGAACCCGCTGGTGCGCGGCATCCGGGTGCAGGTCTCGGGCCGCCTCGGCGGCGCCGAGATGAGCCGGACCGAGTTCTACCGCGAGGGTCGCGTCCCGCTGCACTCGCTGCGCGCGAACATCGAGTACGGCTTCTTCGAGGCGCGTACCACCTTCGGCCGCATCGGCGTGAAGGTGTGGATCTACAAGGGCGACGCCGTTCCGGGTCGCGAGGCGCCGGCCGAGGCCGCTGCCCCGCGTGGCCGTCGTGAGCGCGCCGACCGGCCCGAGCGGCCGCGTCGCGGGCGTTCCGGCTCCTCCGGCACGACCGCCGGTGGCACCGAGGCCGGTCGGGCCGCGGCCGCCGCGCAGGCCGCCGGTGCCGCCGGCGACAGCGCACCCGCCGCCGAGGCGGCCGCCGCTCCGGCAGAGAAGCAGCAGGAGGGCTGACGAATGCTGATCCCTCGTAAGCCCCCGAAGGGCTTCCGCAAGCCGCACCACCCGGACCGGCACGGTCCGGCCAAGGGTGGCACCCGCGTGGTCTTCGGTGAGTTCGGTATCCAGGCCCTCGAGCCCGCATACATCACGAACCGCCAGATCGAGGCGGCGCGTATTGCGATGACCCGGCACATCCGCCGTGGTGGCAAGGTCTGGATCACGATCTTCCCGGACCGCTCCATCACCAAGAAGCCGGCCGAGACTCGGATGGGTTCCGGCAAGGGTTCGCCGGAGTGGTGGGTGGCCAACGTCAAGCCGGGCCGGATCCTCTTCGAGATGTCGTTCCCGAACGAGCAGATCGCCCGGGAAGCTATGCGTCGTGCGATCCACAAGCTTCCGCTGAAGTGCCGGATCGTCACGCGCGAAGGGGCTGATGTGTGATGGCCGCCGGTATCAAGGCGACCGAGCTGCGTGAGCTGTCCGACGAGGGCCTGGTCGAGAAGCTGCGGGAAGCCAAGGCGGAGCTGTTCAACCTCCGCGTCCAGTCGGCCACCGGGCAGCTGGACAACCATGGGCGCCTGCAGATTGTCCGCAGGGACATCGCCCGGATCTACACGATCATGCGCGAGCGCGAGCTGGGTCTTTCGGCTGCGCCCGACGCTGTGGCTGAGGTGGCATGAGCATGAGCGAGCAGACGACCGAGTCGGGCACCGAGGTGCGCGGCCGCCGCAAGGTCCGCGAGGGCCTCGTGGTCAGCGACAAGATGAACAAGACCGTCGTCGTGGCGGTCGAGGACCAGGTCAAGCACCCGCTGTACGGCAAGGTCATGCGCCGCACCAGCAAGCTGAAGGCGCACGACGAGCAGAACGCGTGTGGCGTCGGCGACCGTGTGCTGCTCATGGAGACCCGTCCCCTGTCGGCGACCAAGCGCTGGCGGGTCGTGGAGATCCTCGAAAAGGCCAAGTAAGGCCGTCGTTCCGCCAAGCTCGGCGCCGGATCGCCGACGATCCGTGCGATCCGGCGCCGAGAACTGGCAGACATTAGGAGACAAGCGTGATTCAGCAGGAGTCGCGGCTGCGCGTCGCCGACAACACGGGTGCCCGGGAGATCTTGTGCATCCGTGTGCTCGGTGGCTCCGGCCGCCGCTATGCAGGCATCGGTGACATCATCGTGGCCACGGTGAAGGACGCCATCCCGGGCGCCGGCGTGAAGAAGGGCGACGTGGTCAAGGCCGTCGTCGTCCGGACCAACAAGGAGCGGCGCCGGCCGGACGGGTCGTACATCCGCTTCGACGAGAACGCCGCCGTGATCATCAAGGACGGCGGTGACCCTCGCGGTACCCGCATCTTCGGCCCGGTCGGGCGTGAGCTCCGGGACAAGCGTTTCATGAAGATCATCTCGCTCGCGCCGGAGGTGTTGTAGCCATGAAGGTGAAGAAGGGCGACACCGTCCTCGTCATCGCCGGCAGGGACAAGGGGCAGCGCGGCAAGGTGCTGACCGCCCTCCCGCGCGAGGACAAGGTCATCGTCGAGGGCGTCAACCGGGTCAAGAAGCACACCCGCATCCGCACCACTCAGCGGGGCTCGAAGACCGGCGGCATCGTGACGCAGGAAGCCCCGATCCACATCTCCAACGTGATGGTGATCGACTCGGACGGCCAGGCCACCCGGATCGGAGCCCGCGAGGACGAGAACGGCGTGAAGACCCGCGTGTCCCGCCGCAGCGGTAAGGAACTGTGATGACGACCGTCCAGAAGGTGAACCCGCGCCTCAAGCAGCGCTACCGTGATGAGATTGCCGGTGCGATGCGGGAGCGGTTCAAGTACGACAACGTCATGCAGATCCCGGGCGTGGTGAAGGTCGTCGTCAACATGGGCGTCGGCGAGGCGGCCCGCGACTCGAAGCTGATCGACGGCGCGGTCCGCGACCTGGCCACGATCACCGGCCAGAAGCCGCAGGTCCGCCGGGCGACCAAGTCGATCGCACAGTTCAAGCTGCGCGAGGGCATGCCGATCGGTGCCAAGGTCACGCTGCGCAACGACCGTATGTGGGAGTTCCTGGACCGGTTGCTGTCCATCGCGTTGCCGCGTATCCGCGACTTCCGCGGCCTCGACGGACGCAAGCTCGACGGCAACGGCAACTACACGTTCGGTCTCACCGAGCAGTCGGTGTTCCACGAGATCGACCAGGACCGCATCGACCGGCCGCGAGGGATGGACATCACCGTGGTCACCACCGCCCGCACGGACGAGGAAGGTCGTGCGCTGCTCAAGCTGCTCGGCTTCCCCTTCCGTGAGAACTAGGGAGAACTGACCCATGGCGAAGAAGGCTCTCGTCCTCAAGGCCGCCGCGAAGCCCAAGTTCGCGGTCCGCGCGTACACCCGCTGCCAGCGCTGCGGCCGGCCCAAGGCCGTCTACCGCAAGTTCGGTCTGTGCCGTGTGTGCATCCGCGAGATGGCGCACCGTGGCGAACTGCCCGGCGTTTCCAAGGCTTCCTGGTAATCCTCCTTCGCCGTAGGCCCACCGGACCGGTGCGGAACCGCGGCGAGAAAGGCTGACAAACCCATGACCATGACCGACCCGATCGCAGACATGCTGACCCGTCTGCGCAACGCCAACCAGGCGTACCACGACCGGGTGTCGATGCCATATTCGAAGATCAAGGCGAACATCGCCGAGGTGCTCAAGTCCGAGGGCTACGTGTCCACGTGGCAGGTTCAGGAGCCGGAGGACGGCAAGGTCGGCAAGACCCTCGTCGTCGACCTCAAGTACGGCCAGAACCGTGAGCGCAGCCTCGCCGGCATCCGCCGCGTGTCGAAGCCCGGCCTCCGCGTCTACGCGAAGTCGGTGGAGATGCCGCGCGTGCTCGGTGGTCTCGGCGTGGCCATCATCTCGACGTCCCAGGGTCTGCTGACCGACAAGCAGGCCCGCAAGCGAGGGGTGGGCGGGGAAGTCCTCGCCTACGTCTGGTAAGGGAAGGCATCACATGTCTCGAATCGGACGTAAGCCGATCACGGTGCCCGCGGGCGTCGAAGTCAAGATCGACGGCCCGGTTGTCACCGTCAAAGGCCCCAAGGGTGAGCTTTCTCACACCCTCGCCGAGCCGATCTCGCTGGAGCGGGCCGAGGACGGCACGTACAACGTCGTCCGCCCGACCGACGAGCGGAAGGCCAAGGAGCTGCACGGCCTGTCGCGCACGCTGGTCGCCAACATGGTGCTCGGGGTGACCGAGGGCTACCGCAAGAGCCTGGAGATCGCCGGCACCGGCTACCGCGTCACGGCCAAGGGCAGCGACCTCGAGTTCGCGCTCGGGTTCTCTCACCCGGTTGTGGTGACGCCGCCGCCCGGCATCACCTTCACGGTCGAGAAGCCGACGGTGTTCCACATCGCCGGCATCGACAAGCAGCAGGTCGGCGAGGTCGCCGCCAACATCCGCAAGATCCGTCCGCCGGAGCCGTACAAGGGCAAGGGCGTGCGATACCAGGGCGAGGTCATCCGCCGCAAGGCCGGAAAGGCTGGTAAGAAATGAGCGCCACGCTGCTCAAGCGCCGCAACTCCGGCGGCGTTGCCGCCGCGCGCCGCACGGGGCGTGCTCGCCGGCACTTCCGTATCCGCAAGCACGTCGGTGGCACCGCCGAGCGTCCCCGCCTGGTGGTCACCCGCTCGTTGCGCAACATCAGCGCGCAGATCGTCGACGACCTCAAGGGCCACACGCTGGCCTCGGCCTCGACGCTCGACGCGACCGTCCGCGGCACCGAGGGCGACAAGAAGGCGCAGGCCCGCAAGGTGGGCGCCCTCCTCGCCGAGCGGGCCAAGGCCGCGGGTGTGGGCAAGGTCGTCTTCGATCGTGGTGGCAACAGGTACGCCGGCCGCATCGCGGCGCTGGCGGATGCCGCCCGCGAAGCCGGACTCGAGTTCTGAGAAGGAGAAACGTTCATGCCTGGTCCTCAGCGCAGGGGCGGCGGGTCCGGTAACACCCAAGAAGGTGGTGGCGGCCGTCGCGAGAACCGTCGCGAGGGTGGCGGCCGCGGCAACGCGCCCGCCGAGAAGACCCCGCACCTCGAGCGGGTCGTTTCGATCAACCGCGTCGCCAAGGTCGTGAAGGGTGGTCGTCGCTTCAGCTTCACCGCCCTGGTCATCGTCGGCGACGGCGACGGCACCGTCGGCGTCGGCTACGGGAAGGCCAAGGAGGTGCCCGCGGCGATCGCCAAGGGCGTCGAGGAGGCCAAGAAGCACTTCTTCAAGGTTCCGCGGCTCGCGGCCTCGATCCCGCACCCGGTGATCGGCGAGGACGCGGCCGGCGTGGTGCTGCTCAAGCCGGCCTCCGCCGGTACGGGCGTCATCGCCGGCGGTCCGGTCCGCGCGGTCCTGGAGTGCGCGGGCATCCACGACGTGCTCTCCAAGAGCCTCGGCTCCTCCAACGCGATCAACATCGTCCACGCGACGGTGGCGGCGCTGAAGAAGCTCGAGTCGCCGGAGGCGGTTGCTGCACGCCGCGGCCTGCCGGTCGAGGATGTCGCGCCGGCCGCGATGCTGGCCGCTCGTGCCGGGGTGGGTGCTTAGCCATGGCTCGTCTGAAGGTCACCCAGATCCGGTCCGAGATCGGATCGAAGCAGAACCAGCGGGACACGCTGCGTACGCTCGGGCTGAAGCGGATTCGCGACGTGGTCGTCAAGGAGGACCGCCCGGAGATCCGCGGCATGATCCACACCGTGACGCACCTGGTCACCGTGGAAGAGGTGGAGTAATCCGATGACGATCAAGCTGCACCACCTGCGGCCCGCCCCGGGTGCCAAGACCGAGAAGACCCGCGTGGGTCGCGGTGAGGGCTCCAAGGGCAAGACCGCCGGTCGTGGTACCAAGGGCTCCAAGGCCCGCAAGAACATCTCGGCGGCGTTCGAGGGCGGGCAGATGCCCCTCCACATGCGGCTGCCGAAGCTCAAGGGCTTCCGCAACCGCAACCGCATCGAGTTCCAGGTGGTGAACCTGGCGCGCCTCGCGGAACTCTTCCCGCA
The DNA here is from genome assembly GCF_040300025.1 of Dactylosporangium sp. NPDC000555. Lineage (NCBI taxonomy): Bacteria > Bacillati > Actinomycetota > Actinomycetes > Micromonosporales > Micromonosporaceae > Dactylosporangium > Dactylosporangium sp. NPDC000555. The sequence goes on from NZ_JBEPDB010000001.1 coordinate 335,219, forward strand.
GGGCGGCGAGGTCGGCGTGGCCGACCTGGTCGAGGCCGGCGCCGTCCGCAAGGGCGAGCTCGTCAAGGTTCTCGGCGATGGGGAGCTCGGCGGCGTGAAGCTGCAGGTCAGCGCGCACAAGTTCAGCGCGTCGGCCAAAGAGAAGATCGAGGCGGCCGGCGGCTCCGTGGCGCTGCTCGGCGGCGAAACCGCATAGAACGCTATCGTGGCGTCCACCGGTTCGGTGGGCGCCACGCGGCGCCTCAAAAGCCGGACGTGATGTGCCCCGGACATCCTGTTAGAGTCCGTTGCGCAGTACCACGTACGACTCATACGTTCGACAGTGTTACCGGCACCACCAGGACCCCACCTCGTCGGCCGAACGACCGGCCGCCTTGCGCAGGAGGATGAAGTTGCTCTCCGCCTTTGCCAGTGCGTTCCGTACGCCTGACCTGCGCAAGAAAATTTTCTTCACATTGTTGGTGATCGGCATCTACCGGCTCGGCGCCACGCTGCCCAGCCCCGGGGTGTCGTACGGCAACGTGCAGAAGTGCCTCAACATCGTTGAGAACAGCAAGGACAACCAGGTCTTCACCCTGTTGAACCTGTTCTCCGGTGGGGCACTGCTCCAGCTGTCGGTGTTCGCGCTGGGCATCATGCCCTACATCACCGCGAGCATCATCCTGCAGCTGCTGACGGTGGTGATCCCGCGCCTGGAGCAGCTCCGCAAGGAGGGGCAGTCCGGTCAGGCGAAGATCACGCAGTACACGCGCTACCTGACCCTCGGCCTCGGCATCCTGCAGGCCTCGGCGTTCGTCGCCCTGGCGCGGTCCGGCCAGCTCTTCGGCGGCTCGTGCGACCAGTCGCGGTTCCCGATCATCCCGGACACCAACAAGATCCCGATGTGGCTGACGCTCACCGCGCTGGTCATCACGATGACCGCCGGCACCGGCGTCGTCATGTGGCTCGGCGAGCTCGTCACCGACCGCGGCGTGGGCAACGGCATGTCGGTCCTGATCTTCACCTCGATCGCGGCTCGCCTGCCGCTCGAGGGCATCCAGATCTGGCAGGACAACAAGACCACGTTCTTCGTGATCGTCGGCCTCGCCATCGTGGTCATCGCCTTCGTCGTGTTCCTCGAGCAGGCCCAGCGGCGCATCCCAGTCCAGTACGCGAAGCGGATGATCGGCCGGCGCATGTACGGCGGCACCTCGACCTACATCCCGCTGAAGGTCAACCAGGCGGGTGTCATCCCGGTCATCTTCGCCTCGTCGCTGCTGTACCTGCCGACGCTGATCACCCAGTTCGCCGGCAGCGACACGACGAACAAGACCATCCTGTGGATCAATCGCAACATCGTGCCGCAGGACAGCGTCTGGCACATCGTGATCTACTTCCTGCTGATCATCTTCTTCACGTACTTCTACGTGTCCATCACCTTCAACCCGACCGAGGTGGCGGACAACATGCGAAAGTACGGCGGCTTCGTGCCCGGCATCCGCCCGGGTAAGCCGACGGCCGAGTATCTGAACTTCATCCTCAGCCGTATCACCCTCCCCGGCGCGCTGTACCTGGGCATCATCGCGGTCCTGCCCAACCTGCTCATCGGGATGGTGGGCAACGGACAGGCTCTGCAGAACTTCCCGTTCGGCGGCACCGCAGTACTCATTATTGTTGGTGTTGGCCTCGAGACGGTGAAGCAGATCGAGAGCCAGCTGATGCAGCGCAACTACGAAGGGTTCCTCCGGTAGTGAGGCTGGTGCTGGTAGGTCCCCCCGGGGCGGGCAAGGGGACCCAGGCCGAGTACATCGCCGCGCACCTCGCTGTGCCCAAAATCTCCACGGGCGACATCTTCCGGGCCAACGTCGGGCAGGGCACCCCGCTCGGCATCGAGGCCAAGCGGTATATGGACGCCGGGCAGCTGGTGCCGGATGAGGTCACCATCAACATGGTGTCCGACCGGCTCGCCGAGGGCGACGCGCTCGACGGCTTCCTGCTCGACGGCTTCCCTCGCACGGTGCCGCAGGCCAACGCGCTGGACAAGCTGCTGGCCGACCTCGGCACCGGCCTGGACATCGTCCTCGAGCTGGTCGTCGAGAACGAAGAGGTCATCCGCCGGCTCTCGGGCCGGCGGACCTGCCGTGGCTGCGGCAAGATCTGGCACGTCGAGTTCGATGCGCCCACGCACGACGGTGTCTGCGACCGGTGCGGCGGCGAGCTGTTCCAGCGTGACGACGACAAGGCCGAGACGATCGCCGAGCGTCTGAAGGTGTACGCCCGCGACACGTCGCCGCTGGTCGACTACTACGGCGCGCAGGGCAAGCTGGTGGGCATCGACGCCACGGGTCCCGTCGAGGACGTCACCGTGCGCGCGATCGACGCTCTCCGTTCGTACGGCGGCTGAAAGCGCGGCGGTAGGTTCATGGCCCACAAGGTCGAGATCGAACTCAAGACCCCGGAACAGATCGGCCTCATGCGCCGAGCCGGGCTCGTTGTTGCCGACGCGCTGGAGCGGATGCGGGCCGCCGTCGTGCCCGGGGTCTCCACTGCGCAGCTGGACCGCATCGCCGAGGAGACGATCCGCGCCGCGGGCGCCGTGCCGTCCTTCAAGGGCTACCACGGCTACCCGGCCTCGATCTGCTCGTCGGTCAACGACCAGGTCGTACACGCGATCCCCAGCCCCCGCCAGGTGCTGCGCGAGGGGGACCTGATCTCCATCGACTGCGGCGCCGACCTCGACGGTTGGCACGGCGACGCGGCGATCACCGTCCCGGTCGGTGAGGTCCACGCGGACCTGCGCCGGCTCGTGCGGGTCGCCGAGGACGCGATGTGGGCCGGGATCGCCGCGGCGGCCCGCGGGGCGCGCTCGGGCCGGGGGCGGCTGACCGACATCTCGTTCGCCATCCAGTCCTCGATCCGCAAGGCGGGCCGGTACGGCATCGTCGAAGGCTACGGCGGCCACGGCATCGGCACCGCCATGCACCAGGACCCGTTCGTGCAGAACTCCGGCCGGCCGGGCAAGGGCCCGATGCTGCGGCCCGGCATGGCGCTCGCGATCGAGCCGATGATCACCCGCGGCAAGCCGAAGGTCGCCGAGCTCGACGACGGCTGGACCGTGGTGACCGTCGACGGATCGGTCGCCGTGCACGTGGAGCACACGATGGCCTTCTGCGACGACGGCGTCTGGGTGCTCACGGCCCGCGACGGCGGCCGGGCCCGCCTGGGCGACCTCATCACCGCCCGTGAACCCGTGCCGGCGACCGAGTAAGGGAAAGATCGGGGTGGAGCCCCCTGCGGGCAGGATGGGATGCTGTCGGCGGAGGCGAAGGGGGAACGGTGGCGGAGCGGCGGGAAGAGCGGCGGGAAGATCTGCGTGCGGCCGACGTGGATCGGCAGTTCGTCGCCGAGCGCCTGAAGGCGGCGCTCGACGAGGGCCGGCTGTCGCTCAGCGAGTACGACGATCGCATCGAGGAGACGTACGCGTCGCGCACCTACGGCGACCTGGATCGCGTCCTCAAGGACCTGCCCGGCTTCCATCCCGTTGCCGGCTCCCAGCTCGAACCGGGTGTGCCCGTCCAGTCGGCCGTTGGCGACCCGGACGAGCGGTCCGATCGCTCCGAAGGCCACAACCCGAAGTGGCTGGTCGGCGTCTGGAGCGCCTGGTTCGTCGCCGTCTCGGTCAACGTGGTGATCTGGGCTCTTGTCAGCATCACCAACCGCGAGGCCGTATACTTCTGGCCGATGTGGGTCGCCGGCCCCTGGGGCGCCGTTCTGCTGGCCACCACCTTCTCGGTGAAGGCGCTGGGCAACAACCCGGACAACCAGAAGCGCTACCGCGACAGTTAGACACCCCCGATTTGGTGCGTCGCCCTCCCACGCGTAGACTTCCCCATTGGCGCAAAGCGTCCACTCCGCCATGCCTCCACGCGCTTCTAGTGGCATGACCGGAGCCGCGGCTGGCTCGAGGACTTCGGCACTGCTCAACGGCACCGCCGATGACCTCGTGAAACGGATGCGAGCGTCGACCACCAGACCCGATGTCAGGTAGCGGAGGACATGCCGAAGAAAGACGGGGCCATCGAGATCGAGGGCCGAGTGATCGAGCCACTCCCGAATGCGATGTTCCGGGTTGAGCTCGCCAATGGCCACAAGGTCTTGGCGCACATCAGTGGCAAGATGCGGCAGCACTACATCCGCATCCTGCCCGAGGACCGTGTCGTCGTGGAGCTCTCGCCCTACGACCTCACTCGCGGGCGCATCGTCTACCGCTACAAGTGATCGGTGTCGGTACCCAGGAAACGGTCGGGTTTTGTCGTGCCCGCTCGTAGCAGCGCGCACGCAGCGAGAGTTAGGCAAACCGTGAAGGTCAAGCCGAGCGTCAAACGGATCTGCAACAACTGCCGGATCATCCGGCGGCATGGCCGGGTCATGGTCATCTGCAGCACTGACCCGCGCCACAAGCAGCGCCAGGGCTGAGTCCCGGGCGCTGCCGGATCCACCGCAACACATTGCATTTGCCCGTTCCAGCCCCGGGCGGCCGCTGTCACGGCGGCGTTCGTGGGCTGCACCCCCGGTCGGAGGCCGGGGCCCGTCTGTGGGCAGACGGGAGCGGAGCGGGCACAGACCTCCGCACACACGAGGAGCACGCCCACTTATGGCACGTCTCGTTGGTGTCGATCTCCCGCGCGAGAAGCGCACCGAGATCGCACTCACCTACATCTTCGGCATCGGGCGTACCCGTGCCGTCGAGACCCTGGCCGCCACTGGCATCGACCCGAACAAGCGGGCCCGGGACCTGACCGATGAAGAGGTCGTGCAGCTGCGCGACTACATCGAGGCCAACTACAAGGTTGAAGGTGACCTGCGCCGCGAGGTCGCCGCGGACATCCGCCGCAAGGTCGAGATCGGCTGCTACGAGGGCATCCGGCACCGCAAGGGCCTGCCCGTGCGCGGTCAGCGCACCCGGACCAACGCGCGCACCCGCAAGGGGCCGAAGCGCACGGTCGCCGGCAAGAAGAAGCCGGGCAAGAAGTAACAGCCGGTTCGAGATCAGAAACGTATCTAGGAGCGCATAGAGAATGCCGCCGAAGGCTCGCGCCGGCGCGACCGCTGTCAAGAAGGTCCGGCGCAAGGAACGCAAGAACGTCGCCCACGGGCAGGCGCACATCAAGAGCACGTTCAACAACACCATCGTGTCGATCACCGACCCGACCGGTGCCGTCATCTCCTGGGCGTCCGCCGGTCAGGTGGGCTTCAAGGGCTCGCGCAAGTCGACCCCGTTCGCCGCGCAGCTGGCCGCCGAGGCCGCCGCGCGTCGCGCGATGGAGCACGGCATGCGCAAGGTCGACGTCTTCGTGAAGGGCCCCGGCTCCGGCCGGGAGACCGCGATCCGCTCGCTGACGGCCGTCGGCCTGGAGGTCGGGCAGATCTCTGACGTCACGCCGCAGCCGCACAACGGTTGCCGTCCGCCGAAGCGCCGCCGGGTCTAAGGGAAGAGACGAAGAGAACATGGCTCGTTATACAGGTGCCGACTGCCGTCGTTGCCGTCGCGAGAAGATGAAGCTGTTCCTGAAGGGCAGCAAGTGCGACGGGCCGAAGTGCCCGTTCGAGTCGCGCCCCTTCCCGCCCGGCCAGCACGGCCGTGGGCGTCCGAAGGAGACCGAGTACCTCCTGCAGCTGCGCGAGAAGCAGAAGGCCCGCCGCATCTACGGCGTGCTGGAGCGGCAGTTCGCCGGCTACTACGCCGAGGCCGTGGCCAAGCCGGGCAAGACCGGTGAGGAGCTGCTGAAGATCCTCGAGTCGCGGCTGGACAACGTCGTGTATCGCGCCGGCCTCGCGTCGTCGCGCGACATGGCCCGCCAGCTGGTCAAGCACGGCCACATCGTGGTCAACGGCCGCAAGGTCGACATCCCGTCGTACCGCCTGCGCGAGCACGACATCGTGCAGGTGCGCGAGAAGTCGCGGGAGCTCACCCCGTTCCAGATCGCGCAGGGCCTCGCGGGCAGCAAGACCGTCCCCGCGTGGCTGGAGTTCATCCCGAGCGAGTTCAAGGTCCTGGTGCACAGCCTGCCCGCGCGGCAGGTCATCGACACCCAGGTCCAGGAGCAGCTCATCGTCGAGCTCTACAGCAAGTAGCACCATCGTCGGCGCCCGGTCTGGGTCGATCTTCGCGAAGCGTCATCGAGCCAGACTGGGCGTAGGGGCCTGACGGCCCCGCCGAAGCGGAGCGCGTCAAATAGCGGGCGCGCAACGAACTGGAGGAACAGAACGTGCTCATCTCCCAGCGGCCCAGCCTCGCCGAAGAGTCGATCAGCGAGGTCCGGTCAAAGTTCACCATCGAGCCGCTCGAGCCGGGCTTCGGGTACACGCTCGGCAACTCGCTGCGGCGCACCCTGCTGAGCTCCATCCCGGGCGCGGCGGTGACCAGCATCAAGATCGACGGCGTGCTGCACGAGTTCACCACGATCCCCGGCGTCAAGGAGGACGTGGTCGAGCTCGTCATGAACATCAAGGAGCTGTGCGTCAGCTCCGAGCACGACGAGCCGGTCTCGATGTACCTGCGCAAGCAGGGCCCGGGCGACGTCACCGCGGGCGACATCCAGCCCCCGGCCGGCGTCTCCGTGCACAACCCCGACCTCAAGCTGGCGACCCTCAACGGCAAGGGCCGGCTCGACATGGAGCTCACCGTCGAGCGTGGCCGCGGCTACGTGACCGCCAACCAGAACAAGCAGCAGGGCCAGGAGATCGGGCGCATCCCGGTCGACTCGATCTACTCGCCGGTGCTCAAGGTGACCTACCGCGTCGAGGCGACCCGCGTCGAGCAGCGGACCGACTTCGACCGGCTCATCATCGACGTCGAGACCAAGGCGTCGCTGACCCCGCGCACCGCGCTGGCCTCGGCCGGCTCGACGCTGGTGGAGCTGTTCGGCCTGGCGCGGGAACTGGACGCCGACGCCGAGGGCATCGACATCGGCCCGTCGCCGCAGGACGCGCAGCTGGCCGCCGACCTGGCGCTGCCGATCGAGGAGCTGGACCTGACCGTCCGCTCCTACAACTGCCTCAAGCGTGAGGGCATCAACTCCGTCGGTGAGCTGATCAGCCGCACGGAAGCCGACCTCCTCGATATAAGGAATTTCGGTCAGAAGTCGATCGACGAGGTCAAGATGAAGCTCGCCGGGATGGGCCTGGGTCTCAAGGACTCCGCGCCGACGTTCGACCCGGCCCACGTCGTGGACTCCTTCGCCGAGGTGGACTACGACGCCGACGACTACCGCGAGACCGAGCAGCTTTAATAACGTCGGCAGCTGCATCACAAGCTGCTGTATTAGAGGAGTCCCAACAATGCCCACGCCCACCAGAGGTCCCCGCCTCGGCGGCAGCCCCGCGCATGAGCGGCTGATGCTGGCGAACCTTGCCACGTCGCTGTTCAAGCACGGTCGCATCACGACCACCGAGACGAAGGCCAAGCGGCTGCGCCCGCTCGCCGAGCAGCTCATCACCAAGGCCAAGCGCGGCGACCTGCACGCGCGCCGTCAAGCGCTCTCCGTGGTGCGGGACAAGGACGTGGTGTTCGCGCTGTTCGACCAGATCGCGCCGCGGTTCAGCAACCGTCAGGGTGGCTACACCCGCATCGTGAAGACGGGCCCGCGCAAGGGCGACGCCGCCCCGATGGCGATCATCGAGCTGGTCGAGGAGCTTGAGGTGGCCGCGCCGAAGGCGCCGCGCACGGCCGCTCGCAAGGCCGCGAAGGCGGACTCGATCGCGGTGCTCGCCGGCGACGAGGCGGAGGAGACCCCGGTCGCCGCCGCCGAGACCGCAGGCGAGGACGTCGCCGAGGCCAAGGCCGCCGACGAGGCGGAGAAGGCGAAGGACGAAGAGACCAAGGCCTGATCACCGGTCGAGGTCCGTCGGCCCGGCACCCTTCGTGGGGTGCCGGGCTTTCCTTTGGGAGTTGTACCGCATGAGCGTGCGCATCCGGCTCGACGTCTCCTACGACGGCACCGACTTCTCGGGCTGGGCCCTGCAGCCGGGCCGCCGGACGGTGGCCGGCGAGCTGCTAGCGGTCCTGGAGCGCCTCTTCGGCACGGTCGAGGGCCTGACCGTCGCCGGCCGCACGGACGCCGGCGTGCACGCCACCGGCCAGGTCTGCCACGCCGACGTGCCCGAGGAGCGCTGGGCGGCCCTCGAGCCGGCGCTCATCCGCAAGCTGTCCGGCCTCCTCCCGCCCGACGTCCGCGTCTTGGCGACCCGCGCCGCTCCCGCCGAGTTCGACGCGCGCTTCTCGGCCCTGTCGCGCCGCTACGAGTACCGCGTCACGGACGCCCCGCACGGCGCCGCGCCGCTGCGCCGCCGCGACACCCTGGCCTGGCCCCGCCCGCTCGACCTAGAACGGCTCAACGCCGCCGCCGCGGACCTCGTCGGCGAGCACGACTTCGCCGCCTACTGCCGCCGCAAGGAGCACGCGAGCACGATCCGCGCCGTGACCCGCATGGACTGGCGCCGCGACCCGGACGGCACGCTGGTGGCCACCGTCGAGGCGGACGCGTTCTGCTGGTCGATGGTCCGCAGCCTGGTGGGCGCTCAACTGGTCGCGGGCGACGGCCGCCGCGCGCCGGACTGGCCGGCGACCCTGCTGACGCGCAGTGTCCGCGCGGACGAGGTGATGGTGGCCCCCGCCCACGGCCTGACCCTGGTCGAGGTGACGTACCCGTCCTCGGCCGAGTCCTTCCGCGAGCGCGCCGCCCAGACCCGCCGCCGCCGCGACCTATAGGCGACGCGCCGGCCGGCCCGTGTGCGTCAGCTCGGCGGTTGCGACCCCGGCAGCGACGCCGCCGGGGCGGCCTCTGGCTGGATGGTCGCGCGGTTCTCGATGATGCCGTTGTCCAGGTACGTCTCGACGATGTCGAACGTGATCTGGCTCGGGTACGGGTCGCCCTGGGCGAAGTTCTTGCCGTCGACGCGGGCGATCACGCAGTACGTGATGAAGTGGCCCTTGTAGTTCCAGCCCAGCTGCGTCGGCGCGCGGACCAGGGCGTCCGTGCCGGTGCCCACGCCCACGCTCATGCCGGCGAAGCGGCCCTTCTGGGCGTCGACGATGGGCCTGATGCCCTCGAAGGTCTGGCCGGCCACCTTCTCGGTGCTCAGGTTGAAGACCCCGGCCGTGACCAGGTACTCCCCGTTCGGCGACTTCATCGTCGCGCGCACGACCTCGCTGCAGCCCCCGTTGGCCAGCAGCTTCGCCAGCTCGTCGGTCGCGGCCACCTTGCAGTCGTTGGACGCCTTCGTCGCCAGGATGACGTACGGCTGCTCGTCCGGCGCGGCCTGGATGTTGTTGCTCGGGAACACCTCGGCCTCGGTCAGCGGCTTCGAGTCGACGTCGCGGCTGCTGATGTCGCGCTTCTTCGGCGCGGACGCCGCGCTGGACTTCGTCGAGTCCGGCCCGTTCTTCTCGTCCTTGAGGATGAACCAGGTGCCCATCACGCAGGCGCCCAGCACCACGAGCACGGCCACGACGCTGAGCAGCGCCACCCAGCGGTGCGGCCGCGGACCGGTGCGGGCCGGGTCGGCGGCCGCGCGAGCCGGCGCCCCGCCGGAGCGATCGTCACGGTCGAAGCGGTCGGGCCCGCCGCCGGGCGGCTCGCGCAGCGCGCGGCGGGTGCCGCCGGAGCTGTAGTCGCCGGATTGCTCCCCGCTGCCGCGCCGCCCCTCGCCGCGCCCACGGGCGGCGGACGGATCGGCGTACGGGTCGTAGCCGGGCATCGCGTCGTCGAGCGCGCGGCGCTGGTGCGGCGGTTCGTCCAGAGCCGGCGGGTGGCGCAGGGCCGCCTCGCGCCGGCGTACGCCGCTGTCCTCACCGGGGCGGAACATGGTCGTCTCGCCCGAATACGGGGCGGCACGCCCGGTCTCGTCGCCCTGGCGGAACATCGTGGTCTCGCCCGCGTACGCGCTGCTACGGCCCGCGGGGCCGGGCTCGCCGCCGAACCCGTTGCGCCGGGTGCCGACCTCGTCACGGTCGGCGCCGAAGGCCGGGGACTCGAAGCCGTTGCCGGTGCGAGGCTCGTCGGACGCGGCACGGCGCCGCCCGCCGAGGTCGCCGGTCCCGGATGCGAGGTCGCCGGTGCGGGGTCCGAATTCGCCGCTGTCGTCGCGGCGACGGCGGCCCGTGGACTCGTCCGCGCCGCGGCGTCCGCCCGTGACGTCGCCGGTGAAGGCGGCGGGCTGGACATCCTCCGCCGGGCGCCTGGACCGCCGGTCGGCACCGCTCGTCGGGGACGGGTCCGGGCGCATGTTCGGGAAGATCGGCACGAGCGGCGGGGGCTCGGTCGGCGGCGCCGCCGACGCGAGATCGGTGAGCGGCTTGATGATCGGCGTCAGCTGCGGGCCGTGATCGTACGACTCCGAGGGGCCATGCTCCGCCTCCTCGCGAGCGCGACGGCGGCCGCGGGACTCGGCGGCCGGCGGCTGGGGGGTGGCTTGGCCGGGTGGAGGGTTCGCCGGGACCGCGGAGCGCCCGTACGTGCCAGGGGCTTCGGCGGCCGGCGGCTGGGCGGTGGCTTGGCCGGGCGGGGGGTTCGCCGGGACCGCGGAGCGCCCGTACGTGCCGCCGGGCGAATCGTCGGCGGCGCGCCGGCGGCCGGACGGGGCAGCTTCCGGTGCGGACCAGCCGTCGAGGTTGGGCCGTCCCGGCGGCGGGGCGGGCGGCAGGGCCGACGGGCCGAAGACGCCGCTGGGGGAGTCGTCGTTGGAGCGCCGGCCGCCGCGCGGGGGCGCACCCGGTGCCCGGGACTCGCCGCTGCCCTCGTAGCCGCCCGGGCGGTCGGCCGCCCGAGGCCGCTGGATCGCCGTGGTCCGATCGGCCGCGTCAGGGCGTTCCGGCGGGCCCGGGCGATCGAAGGATCCGGACCGTTCCGGTGGCCCGGGGCGATCGAACGATCCGGACCATTCCGGTGGCCCGGGGCGATCGAAGGATCCTGAGCGTTCCGGCGGGCCGGGGTGGTCGAACGAGCCGGGTGGAGGGCCGGGGCGATCGAAGGGCGCGGGCTCGGGCGGAGGAGCCGCGAACGGGTCGGGTTCGCCCCGTCCGCCGCCCCGGAGGCCCGCGAGCCAGTTGTCGGCCTCGTCCGCCTCATCCTGGCGGGACGAGTCGGAACGCCGCTTTCGACGCGGCTCGTCCCGAGAAGTCATGTCGCACACAGTAGCCGACGGCGCCAGCCGGTGGCTTGCCGGCGAGGTTTCGCACAATCCGAACAGGTGGCCGCGCGAACGCCCGGTCACCGGTGCGAGGACAATGCGTTGCGAGCCGCGCAGAGGGAGGGCATCTTGGCGGGCGAGCACTATTTCTCGGCCGATCCGGCGGTCGCGCACGAGCGGCACGAGGTCGCGTTCGAGGCCTTTGACCAGGAGTTTCGGCTGACCTCGGCGTCCGGGGTGTTCTCGTGGAGCCGGCTCGATCCGGGCACCGCGGTGCTGCTGTCGCAGGCGCCTCCGCCCGACCCTGGCACGGAAGGGGCGCTGCTGGACCTGGGCTGCGGATACGGGCCGATCGCCGCCGCGCTGGCCGCCGCCGCGCCGAGGGCCGCCGTCTACGCGATCGACGTGAATCAGCGCGCCCTCGACCTGGTCCGCGAGAATGCGGCGGCGCTCGGGGCGGCCGGCCGGATCGTCGCGGCCCTCCCCGACGAGGTGCCGGAGACTGTCAGGTTTGCGCAGATCTGGTCCAACCCGCCGATCCGCATCGGCAAGCCGGAGCTGCACGCGCTGCTGCTGCGCTGGCTGCCCCGGCTGGTGCCCGGCGGCACGGCGTGGCTGGTCGTGGCCAAGAACCTGGGCGGCGACTCGCTGCAGCGCTGGCTCGGCGAGCAGGGTTTCGCGGCCGATCGGTACGCCAGCCACAAGGGGTTCCGGGTGCTGCGCGTGGAAAAATCGCTTCCGTGACCTGCCGCTGCCGCTGAAGCTCTTCAGCGTGGGATATGTGGACGTCGCTGGGGTCGGGCACACGCTGCCGGACGGCCGTGAGCTCTTCTCCGAGGTGTCGTTCCGGGTCGGCGAGGGCGCGAAGGTGGCGCTCGTCGGGCCGAACGGCGCCGGCAAGACGACCCTGCTGAAGATGGTCGCCGGCGACCTGCCGGTGTCTGCGGGCTCGGTCGCGCGCTCCGGCGGGCTCGGCGTGATGCGCCAGTTCATCGGCATGATCGGCGACGATCGCACGCTGTACGACCTGGCGCTGCAGCTCGCGCCGCCGCGACTGGGCGAGGTGGGGCGGCGGCTGGCCGCCGCCGAGCGCGCCGTGCACGAGGCCACCGGGGCCGCCGCGGAGAAGGCCCAACTGCGCTACGCCAACGCTCTCGCGGCGTGGGGCGAGGCCGGTGGGTACGACGCCGAGGTGCTCTTCGACACCGCCAGCGTCGCCGCGCTCGCGCTGACCTGGGACGACACCCGGGACCGGCCGGTGCGCACCCTCTCCGGCGGTCAGCAGAAACGCTTCGCGCTCGAGTTGTTGCTGCGGGGCGAGGACGAGGTGCTCCTGCTCGACGAGCCCGACAACTTCCTCGACGTGCCCGGCAAGCGCTGGCTGGAGGAGCGGCTGCGCGAGTCGCCCAAGAGCGTCCTGTACGTCTCCCACGACCGGGAGCTGCTGGCCCAGTCGGCCGACCGCGTGGTGGCGGTCGAGGGCGGCTCCGCGTGGGTGCATCCCGGCGGCTTCGCCTCCTGGCACGAGGCCCGCAGCGCGCGGCACGAGCGGCTGGACGAGCTGCGCCGGCGCTGGGACGAGGAGCACGAGAAGATCAAAAACCTGGTCCAGATGTACCGCGCGAAGGCCGCCTACAACGACGGGCTCGCCTCCCGCCTGCAGGCGGCGCAGACCCGGCTGCGCAAGTTCGAGGAGGCCGGCCCGCCGCCGGCGCCCCCGAAGGAGCAGGACATCCAGATGCGCCTGTCCGGCGGCCGCACGGCCAAGCGCGCGATCATGTGCGAGCAGCTCGAGCTCGACGGCCTGACCTACCCGTTCGACCTGGAGGTCTGGTACGGCGACCGCGTCGCGGTCCTGGGCGGCAACGGCACCGGCAAGTCGCACTTCCTGCGGCTGCTGGCCCGCGGCGGCACCGACCCCGACGGCCCGCAGATCGGCTCCGGGATCGGTACGGAGCTCGCCCCGGTGGCCCACGGCGGGCAGGTGCGCCTCGGCGCGCGGGTCCGGCCCGGGCACTTCTCCCAGACGCACGACCGCCCCGAGCTCGTGGACCGCACCCTCGCCGAGATTCTCTGGCGCGGCGACGACTGGCGCGACGGGCTGCCCCGCCCGCAGGCGATGCCGGCGCTGTCGCGGTACGAGCTGGCGGGCCAGGCCGACCAGCGCTTCGGCACGCTGTCCGGCGGCCAGCAGGCCCGGTTCCTGGTCCTGCTGCTGGAACTGTCCGGCGCGACGCTGCTCCTGCTCGACGAGCCGACCGACAACCTCGACCTGGCCAGCGCCGAGGCCCTGGAGGAGGGGCTGCGGCGCTTCGACGGGACCGTGGTCGCGGTGACGCACGACCGGTGGTTCAGCCGCTCGTTCGACCGATACGTGCTGTTCCGCGCCGACGGCGAGGTGGTGGAGGTGCCCGAGCCGGTGTGGGAGGGGCGCGGCTGACGGGTGAGGGCGCTGAGGGGCGGCCGCCGCCCGCCGTGTGGTGGATGATGCAACCCATGGATGAGAAGACGTTGATCCACCAGATCTCGACCCTTGTCGACGAGGAGCACAAGCTGCGCACCCAGCTGCAGGCGGGCAAGATCACCGAGCAGGAGGAGCACGACCGGCTGCGCGGGATCGAGGAGCAGCTCGACCAGCTCTGGGACCTGCTGCGCCGCCGGCGCGCGGCGCGGCAGCAGGGCCTCTCGCCGGACGAGGTCGAGGCGCACTCGATCGACGAGGTCGAGCACTACCTGCAGTAGCCGTCGAAGCCGGCGATCAGTCGACCCGCAGTCGGTAGCCCCGCTTCACGACCGTCTGCACGAACGTCGGGCCGCCCAGCGCCGCCCGCAGCCGGGCCACCGCCATCTCCACGGCGTGCTCGTCCGCACCCCTCGGTAGCTCTCGCAGCAGGGCCGCGCGCGACAGCACGCGGCCGGGCGAGGCCGCCAGGGCGCGCAGGACGGCCATGGGGCCGGGGGCCAGCGGCTTGAGCGTGCCGTCGATGATCGCGGCGTGGCCGCGCAGGGTGACGGCCGCGCCCGCGACGTGCAGGGTGGGGGAGCGCTTCGGCAGCTCGTCGACGAGGATGCGCACGAGCGCACCGAGCCGGGCCCGCGCGGGCGCCGTGACCGGCACGCCGAGGCGTTGCAGCGGGGCCGCGGTGACCGGGCCGACGCACGCGGCCAGGACGTCGGTGCGCAGCGCTTCGAGCACGTCCGGGGCCTCCGACGCGGCGACCCGCAGCAGCGAGCCGACCGCGGGCGCGGAGGTGAACGTCACCGAGTCGACGAGGCGCGAGCAGATCAGGTCCACGAGGCGGCGCAGGGGTGCGGGGTCGACCGGCGGAGCCCAGCGGTACACGGGAATCTCCACGACGATCGCGCCGGCGTCGCGTAGCGAGGACGTGAACTCGGGATGCGGTTCGCCGTGCATCTGCACGGCGATCCGCCGGCCCGCGATCCCGCCCGGCAGGGCGGCGGACAGCAGGTGGTCCAGGACCTCGTCGCAGCCCTCGGCGTCCGGGGACCAGGACTCGATCATGCCGGCCGCTCGGACCGCGCCCTTGGCCTTGGGGCCCCTCGCGATCAGGTAGGCCTGGCCGAGCCGCGCCCGCAGCGCCTCGCCGAGGCCCCAGCCCTCGGCGGCCTCGATCCAGCCGCGCAGGCCGATGCCGGTGGTGGCGATGACGATGTCCGGCGCCATTTCGACGCAGGACACCGTGGCCGCCTTGAGCTCGGTGTCGTCGGCGACCGGGACGATGCGCAGGGCCGGGGCGAGCACGACGCGGGCGCCCCGCCGCTCCAGCAGGGCGCCGAGCTCGTCGCGGCGGCGGTCGGCGGTCACCGCCACCGTGAAGCCGGCCAGGGGAAGGTCCTCGCCCGACGCCGGGCGCGCCTCCAGGGTGCTGCCCGCGCTCACGTCGGCTCTCCACCCGTGACGGCCGCCATCCGTACCACGGCGACCTCGACCATGCCGTCGCTGACGCGGACCGGGTAGACCGGCACGCGCACGCCCGGCTCGTCCAGGCACTCCCCGGTGGTCAGGGAGTACACCTGTTTGTGCATCGGCGACGCGACGACCGGTGCGTCGCCGCGGCTGCCCACGATGCCACGCGAGAGCACCGCTGCGCCGCTGAGCGGGTCGAGGTTGCCGATCGCGTGCAGGCTGCCGTCGAAGGTCCGGAAGAGCGCCACCTGTACCCCGTCGATCAGCGCGGCCACGCCGCGTTCCGGCTCCAGGCGCAGGAACGGGCAGATGGCGGTCCACTTCATGGGCGCGCTCCTAGCACTACAGGTACGGGCTGTCCACGTTCGGATACGAAGGAGATCGTCGGGTCCGGGGTGCCCGGCGCGTTCACGAACGACACGAACCGCGCCAGCCGCTCCCGGTCCTCGACCGTCGCGCGCCACTCGTCGATGTAGGAGGAGACGTGGTGCGCCATCATGGCGTCGAGTTCGGCGGCGATGCCGAGGGAGTCCTCGACGACCACCGCGCGCAGGTAGTCCAGGCCGCCCTCCATGCCCTCGATCCAGGCCGCGGTGCGCTGGAGCCGGTCGGCGGTGCGGATGTAGAACACCAGGAACCGGTCGACGACGCGGATGAGCTCCTCGGTGGAGAGGTCCGCGGCCAGCAGGTCGGCGTGGCGCGGGCGGAAGCCGCCGTTGCCGCCGACGTAGAGATTCCAGCCGTTCTCTGTGGCGATGATGCCGAAGTCCTTGCTCCGGGCCTCGGCGCATTCGCGGGCGCAGCCGGACACCGCCGACTTGATCTTGTGGGGCGCGCGGAGGCCGCGGTACCGCAGCTCGAGCTCGATCGCGAGCCCGACCGAGTCCTGCATGCCGTACCGGCACCAGGTCGACCCGACGCAGGACTTCACGGTGCGCAGCGCCTTGCCGTAGGCGTGGCCGGACTCGAACCCGGCCGCGACCAGCCGGCTCCAGATCGCCGGCAGCTCTTCGACGCGCGCGCCGAACAGGTCGATGCGCTGCCCGCCGGTGATCTTCGTGTAGAGGTTGAAGTCCCGGGCGACCTCGCCGATCACGATCAGCTTCTCCGGCGTGATCTCGCCGCCGGGGATGCGGGGGACCACCGAGTAGGTGCCGTTGCGCTGGATGTTGGCCAGGAAGTGGTCGTTGGTGTCCTGCAGCGAGGCCTGCTCGCCGTCCAGGACGTAGTCGTTGTGCAGCGACGCCAGGATCGAGGCGACCGTCGGCTTGCAGACGTCGCAGCCGCGGCCCCGGCCGTGCTCGGCGATGAGCTGCGAGAACGTGCGGATCTCGCGGATGCGGACGATGTCGAACAGCTCGGCGCGGGAGTAGTCGAAGTGCTCGCACAGCGCCTTGCTCGTGGCCACGCCCTGTTGCTTGAGGATCTGCTTGAGCAGTGGCACGCACGAGCCGCAGCTCGTGCCGGCCCGGGTGCACTCCTTGAGCGCGCCGACGTCGGCGCAGCCGTCCGCGATCGCGGCGACCACCTGGCCCTGGGTGACCGCGTTGCAGCTGCAGACCTGCGCCTCGGCCGGCAGGGCGACGTCGCTGGGCGCGTCGCCGGCCAGCAGGGTCAGCGGGTGGCCGGGCAGCGGGCCGCCGACGCTCGCCCGCAGCGTCGGGTAGGCGCTCGCGTCGCCGACCAGGATGCCGCCGAGCAGGGTCTGGGCGTCGTCGGAGAGCACCAGCTTGGCGTAGCGGCCGTTGGCCGGGTCGAGATACACGATGTCGAGCAGGCCGTCGTCCGGCGTCGTCTTCTCGGGCCCAACGCCGAAGCTCGCCACGTCGACGCCGAGGAGCTTGAGCTTCGTGGACGTGTCCGCGCCGGGAAACTCGGCGGCCCCGCCGACGAGCCGGTCGGCCACCACCTCCGCCATGGCGTAGCCCGGCGCGACGAGGCCATAGCAGCGCCCGCCGATCTCGGCGCACTCGCCGATCGCGTAGATCGCCGGGTCCTCGGTCCGGCACCCGTCGTCGACGACCACCCCGCCGCGCGCCCCCGTCGCCAGCCCCATCGAGCGGGCCAGCTCGTCGCGCGGCCGGATGCCCGCGGCCACCACCACGATGTCGGCCGGGACGTGCGCGCCGTCGGACAGGGTCAGGCCGAGCCGCCCGCCCGGGGCCGTCCGGCGGATCGCGGTGGTGCCGGCACCGACGTGCACGCGCACTCCGAGGTCCTCCACGTGGCGGCGCAGGACGGCGCCGCCGGCCTCGTCCACCTGCACGGGCATCAGCCGCGGCGCGAACTCGATCACGTGCGTGCGCAGGCCCAGCAGGCGCAGCGCGTTGGCCGCCTCCAGGCCGAGCAGGCCGCCGCCGATGACCGCGCCGACCTCTCTGCCCTTGGCGTGGTCCCGGATCGCCTCGAGATCGTCGAGGGTGCGGTAGACGAAGACCCCGTCCTGGTCGACGCCGCTGATCGGGGGCACGAACGCCGACGAGCCGGTGGCCAGGACCAGCACGTCGTACTCGTACTCCCCGGCGGCGGTGCGGACCCGGCGCGCCTCGCGGTCGACCGACACGGCCGGCTCGCCGAGTCGCAGGTCGATCCCGTCGGGCACCGCATAGGTCAGTTCCTCGGCGGAGACGCCGTCGAAGTACGCGGAAAGGCGCACCCGGTCGTAGGCGGCACGGCCCTCCTCGGCCAGCACGGTGACGTGCCAGCGCCGCCCGGTGTCGCGGGACTGCAGCGCCTCGACGAAGCGGTGCCCGACCATGCCGTGACCGACGACGACGACCCTCATCGAAGGCCTTGAGTCACTCATGCGTGCCCCCCGGTAAGCCGCGCTTCGGACATGGCCAAAGGCTGCCGGGGGGCGGTTTCGCGCCAAAGTCCCGAATGTTTCACGCCTGCTAAGAGCGGCTCACACGCGTCTTGAGCAGGCCGTTACCGGCCCGTGGTGGAATTTCCGTCGATCACGGTCGATGCTGTCCCGGATGTTGGGCGCCGGATGTGCCAGATCTTCGCACGGTAGGGTGGCGACGGTTCACGGCGGGGTAACAAACCATCGACCCCTATGTAGCAGCGAGGAGGACGCAGATGCGCACGACCGGCAAGGCCGCGATCGCGGCCGTTGCGGTGTTCGGCATCGGGCTCACCGGATGCAGCGGCGACAAGGTCAACCCCGGGGCGGCCACCTCGGCCGGAGCCTCCGGCAGCGCCTCCGCGGGCGCTTCGGCCGGCGCGGGCGTGTCCGCCGGCGCGGGCGACGGCAGCAGCGCCGGCGCCACCGGTGGTGGCGCCACCGGTGGTGGCGGGCAGGGCACCGCGGCGTCGTGCCTCGTCGGCACCTGGAAGGCGGACGCGCTCACCGGCAAGCTCAGCGGCTCGGTGAACGGCACCTTCACGGGTGGCGGCGGCGCCCTGCTGACGATCGGCGCCGGCGGCAAGACGCAGGTCGACTTCGGCCCGATGCAGCCGGTGGCCTTCACCTTCTCCGTGTCCGGCAACGATGTGAAGGGCAGCTTCGCCTACGGCGGCAAGGTCAACGGCTCGATCAAGACCCCGTCGGCGGCGACCGGCACGCTCGAGCCCACCGGCACGGTCGACTTCGGCACCCTCACGGTGACCGTGGACCTCACCGCCCCCGCCTCGGTCCGCGTCGCCGACAAGATGGCGATCACCGAGTTCACCGGGAGCGGCACCGCGGACACCGGCGGTGCCGTCGACGCGCAGCCGGTGCTCAAGAAGAGCCGGTACGAGTGCGGCGGCGACACGCTCAAGCTCTCCCCGCCGCAGGGCGGCGCCGACACCGGCACCTGGACGTTCAAGAAGGCCTGATCAGGATCTTCTCCCGGCGGCGGATCTCACAAACGCCGGTCCGCCGCCGTGTGGCAAACGTTTCGGCGCCGACAACTTCGACGCGACGAGCGGAAACCGGGCATCCATAAGATTCACGGTCATGACCCTCGCCGTGGAAAAACCGCAGCCTCAGCCCGAGCCGCGCCGCGGCCGGTGGCTCGACGAATGGCGCCCGGAGGACCCCGAGTTCTGGGCGCGGACCGGGGCCAAGGTTGCCCGGCGCAACCTCATCGTCTCGATCCTCTCCGAGCACATCGGCTTCTCGATCTGGAGCCTGTGGTCGGTCTTCGTGCTCTTCCTGGGTCCCGAATACGGGCTCGACCCCGCGCAGAAGTTCCTGCTCACCAGCGCCCCCACGCTCGTCGGTGCCGCGCTGCGCCTGCCGTACACCTTCGCGGTGGCCACCTTCGGCGGGCGCAACTGGACGATCTTCAGCGCCCTCATGCTGCTGGTGCCGGCCGTCTTCGCCGGGATCATTCTCTCGCCCGGCGTCTCGTTCACCACACTGCTCATCGCGGCCTCGGTGGCCGGCGTCGGCGGCGGCAACTTCGCCTCGTCGATGGCGAACATCAACGCCTTCTACCCGCAGCGGCTCAAGGGCTGGGCGCTGGGCGTCAACGCGGGCGGCGGGAACATCGGCGTGGCTGCCGTGCAGCTCGTCGGCCTGCTGGTGCTCGCGACGGCCGGCGCCGCGCACCCCCGCCTCATCGTGCTGATCTACCTGCCACTGATCGTGATCGCCGCGCTGCTCGCCGCGATCCACATGGACAACCTGACACACGCCTCCAACGACAAGCGGGCCATGCGGGACGTCATCAAGGACCGCCACGCCTGGATCATGTCCCTGCTGTACATCGGGACCTTCGGCTCCTTCATCGGCTTCGGCTTCGCCTTCGGGCAGGTCCTGCAGGTGCAGTTCAAGGCGGACTTCTCCACCCCCGTGCAGGCGGCCTCCCTGACCTTTCTCGGCCCGCTGCTCGGCTCGCTGATCCGCCCGGTCGGCGGCATGCTGGCCGACCGCTTCGGCGGCGCCCTGATCACCTTCTGGAACTTCGTGGCCATGGCCGCCGGCGCCGGCACCGTGCTGCTGGCCTCCCGCCAGCACTCGCTGCCGCTGTTCGTGACCGGGTTCGTGCTGCTCTTCCTCTTCAGCGGCATCGGCAACGGATCGACGTACAAGATGATCCCGGCGATCTTCAAGGCGAAGTACCCCGACGGCGAGCGGGAGGCCAGGCGCCTGGCGACCGCGCTCATCGGCGTGGCCGGGGCGGTCGGCGCGCTCGGCGGTGTCCTCGTCAACCTCGCGTTCCGGCAGTCGTTCCTGGAGTACAAGACGGGTGACGGTGCGTACGTCGCCTTCATCGGCTTCTACGCCCTGTGTTTCGTGGTCACCTGGTTCGTCTATCTGCGCAAGTCGCCCGGGCGGCTCGCGGCGGTCTGAGGCGGCACCCGATTTTGTGTCGATGGGGACGCCGAGTATCGTGGACTGCTGTTGTGCGATGACAAGGCGTCCCCATTGTTCGGGTACGCTGGATGGTCGTGCGCCGAGGCCGACCGGTTCGACGCCGCCATCGAGAGCGCACCCCGGACCGACGACGTGGAAGACAAGGTAGACCTGTGGGTACGTACAGCCCGAAGCCGGGTGAGATCGAGCGCGTGTGGCACGTCATCGACGCCACCGATGTGGTGCTCGGCCGCCTGGCCACGCACGCTGCGACGCTGCTGCGCGGCAAGCACAAGCCGACGTTCGCCCCGCACGTGGACACCGGCGACTTCGTCATCGTGATCAACGCCGGCAAGGTGGCGCTGACCGGCAACAAGCGGCAGTCGAAGGTCGCCTACCGCCACTCGGGTTACCCGGGTGGTCTCAAGGCGGTCGGCTACGACGAGCTGCTGACGAAGCACCCCGAGCGGGCGATCGAGCTGGCCGTCAAGGGCATGCTCCCGCACAACCGCCTGGGCGCGCGCCAGATTCGCAAGCTGAAGGTCTACGCGGGCGCCGAGCACCCGCACGCGGCCCAGCTGCCCCAGCCGTTCGAGATCAAGCAGATCGCGCAGTGAGCGCGGACGAAGGACAGAGCGTGACCGACGAGACCATCGCCGCCCCGACGCCGGCCGCTGTCGCGACCGTCGAGGCGCCCACCGCCACCGCTACCGCCACCGCGCCGACCCGGTCGCGCCGCGCCGGCCAGCCGATCCAGACCGTGGGCCGCCGCAAGGAGGCCATCGTCCGGGTCCGCCTGGTCCCCGGCACCGGCAAGTTCCTGCTCAACGGGCGCGAGCTGGACAACTACTTCCCGAGCAAGGTGCACCAGCAGTCGGTTCGCGAGCCGCTGGTCATCGCCGAGAAGGCCGAGACGTTCGACGTCTTCGCCAACCTGCGCGGCGGCGGCACCACCGGCCAGGCCGGTGCGCTGCGGCTCGCGATCGCGCGGGCCCTCGTCGAGAACGACGCGGACGACCGCGCGGCGCTCAAGAAGGCCGGCTTCCTGACCCGGGACGCGCGCGCCACCGAGCGGAAGAAGTACGGCCTGAAGAAGGCCCGCAAGGCCCCGCAGTACTCGAAGCGCTAACGAAGCCCGTCGGCCGGGTGCCACCCTGGAGGTGTGCGCCCGGCCGTTTCGTGTCGCGTGGGCGGTCATGCCAAGTGGGGAACGCACGGGTGGGGTTCGACCAGGGAGGTACCGCGATGGGGCGACTCTTCGGCACTGACGGAGTGCGTGGGCGGGCCAACGCCGACCTCACTCCCGAGCTCGCGATGGCGGTCGCCATCGCCGCCGCCCAGGCGCTGTTCGAACATGACCACTCCCACGCCCCGGTCGCCGTCGTCGGCCGCGACCCGCGGGCGAGCGGCGAGATGCTGGAGGCGGCCGTCGTGGCCGGCCTCACCAGCGCCGGCGCCAACGTGGTGCGGGTGGGCGTACTGCCGACGCCGGCCGTCGCCTATCTCACCGGCGTGCTCGACGCCGACATCGGGGTGATGCTCTCGGCGTCGCACAACCCGATGCCCGACAACGGGATCAAGCTCTTCGCCGCCGGCGGGCACAAGCTGCCCGACGAGGTCGAGGACGAGATCGAGCGCCTCATGGACAGCGGCACCCACCGCCGCCCGACCGGGGCCGGGGTCGGCCGGGTCACCGACTACGCCGAGGGCGAGGACCGCTACGTGCGGCACCTGCTCACGTCGCTGCCCGGCCCGCTCGCCGAGCTCAAGGTCGTCGTGGACTGCGCCAACGGGGCCGCCTCTTCGGCCGCGCCGGAGGCCTATCGCCGGGCCGGCGCCTCGGTCATCGCGATCAACGCGGACCCCGACGGCCTCAACATCAACGACGACTGCGGCTCCAACCACATCGCCCAGCTGCGTGCGGCCGTCGTGGAGCACGGCGCTGACCTGGGCATCGCCCACGACGGCGACGCCGATCGCTGCATCGCGGTCGCCGCGGACGGCACCGAGATCGACGGCGACCAGATCATGGCGATCCTGGCGCTGTCGATGCGCGACGCGGGCGCGCTGACGCAGGACACGCTCGTCGCGACCGTCATGAGCAACCTGGGCCTGAAGCTCGCCATGGCCGAGGCCGGCATCCGGCTGCTGGAGACCCGGGTCGGCGACCGGTACGTGCTGGAGGAGCTGCGCGCCAAGGGCCTCGCGCTCGGCGGGGAGCAGAGCGGGCACATCGTGATGCCGGAGTTCGCGACCACGGGCGACGGCGTGCTCACCGCGCTGCACCTCATGGGCCGCATGGAGCAGACCGGCAAGAGCCTCAAGGAGCTGGCCGCGGTCGTGCGGCGGCTGCCGCAGGTGATGATCAATGTGCCCGTGCTCGACCGGACCGCTGCCGCCCGCTCGCCGCAGGTGCTCGATGCGGCCAAGCAGGTCGAGGCCGAGCTGGGCGGCGCCGGCCGGGTGCTGCTGCGTCCGTCGGGCACCGAGCAGCTGGTCCGGGTGATGGTGGAGGCCGGGACGCAGGAGGTCGCTCGGGATGCCGCCGAGCGGATCGCGCACATCGTGAGGACCGTGTCTACCGGGTAGTAGCGTGCGCGCATGACCAATGCCCGCACCGTCATCGTCACCGGCGCCTCCCGCGGCATCGGCAAAGCGAGCGCCGTGGCCTTCGCCGCCGAGGGCTGCAACGTCGTGCTGACCTCTCGCAAGATCGACGCGCTGAACGAGGTCGCGGCGGAGATCTCCGCCCGCTTCCCGGACGTCGGCGTGCTCACCCATGCCGCGCACGCGGCCGAGCCCGACCAGGCCGCCGAGGTCGTCGACGCCGCCGTACGGCGCTTCGGGGCGATCGACGTCCTGGTCAACAACGCCGGCACCAACCCGTACTTCGGGCCGCTGATGGACATCGACCCGGTCCGCGCGGAGAAGACCGTCCGGCTCAACCAGTTCGGCGTGGTCCTGTGGAGCCAGCTGGTGTGGAAGGCGTCGATGTCCGCGCGCGGCGGGGCCATCGTCAACGTCGCCTCGCTCGGCGGCATGCTCACCGAGCCGGGCATCGGCTACTACAACGCCACCAAGGCCGCCGTCATCCATCTCACCCGGCAGATGGGCGCCGAGCTGGCACCGTCGGTGCGGGTCAACGCGGTCGCGCCCGGCATCGTGCGCACGCAGCTCGCGCGCGGGCTGTGGGAGGACCACGAGGAGTATCTCAGCGGCAGGCTGCCGCTCAGGCGCATCGGCGAGCCGGAGGACATCGCCGACGTCATCACCTTCCTGGCCGGTGCGGCGTCACGCTGGATGACCGGGCAGACCATCGTCGTGGACGGCGGGGCACAGATCCTCTCATCCCTCGCCTGACGACCGCCCGTTTGCGTGCATGGCCCATGCGCGTATGTGACTGTTTCACGCAAGGGCTATGCGCGCATTTCTGCTACGGTACCGGCATGTGCGGAATCGTGGGGTACGCCGGCGCCCGGCCGGCCTTGAACATCGTGCTGGACGGGCTGCGGCGGCTGGAGTATCGCGGCTACGACTCCGCCGGCGTCGCGATCGTCAACGGCGAGCTGCTCACCGCCAAGCGCGCCGGCAAGCTCGCCAACCTCGAGAAGGCCGTGTCCGAGCTGCTGACCGAGGAGAGCGGGCACGCGATCGGCGTCGGCACCACCGGCATCGGCCACACCCGCTGGGCCACCCACGGCGGCCCGACCGACCGAAACGCTCACCCGCACCGCTCCTACGACGGCCGGGTCGCGGTGATCCACAACGGCATCATCGAGAACTTCGCCAAGCTGCGTACCGAGCTCGAGTCCGCCGGCATCGAGTTCGCCAGCGACACCGACTCCGAGTGCGCGGCGCACCTGCTCGCGCTCGCGCTGGCGGAGGGTGCTCAGGGCGCCGCCGGCGACACGCCCGGCGAGCGGCTCGCCGAGGCGATGCGCGCGGTGTGCCGCCGGCTGGAGGGCGCGTTCACGCTCCTCGCCGTCGACGTGGAGGCCCCCGGCGTGGTGGTCGGCGCCCGGCGCAACTCCCCGCTCGTGGTCGGCCGCGGCGACGGCGAGAACTACCTGGCCAGCGACGTGTCCGCGTTCATCGAGCACACCCGCGAGGCGGTCGAGCTCGGCCAGGACCAGGTCGTGCTGATCAGCGGCGACGAGATCGTCATCACCGACTTCCTCGGTCAGGCCGCCGAGGGCAAGCCGTTCCACATCGACTGGGACGCCTCCGCCGCCGAGAAGGGCGGCTACGACTACTTCATGCTCAAGGAGATCGCCGAGCAGCCCCACGCCGTCGCCGAGACGCTGCTGGGCCGGCTCAACGAGCAAGGCGACCTCATGCTCGACGAGGTCCGCCTCAGTGACCAGGACCTCCGCGACGTCGACAAGGTCTTCATCGTGGCCTGCGGCACCACCTACCACGCGGGCATGGTGGCCAAGTACGCCATCGAGCACTGGACCCGCATCCCGTGCGAGGTCGAGCTGGCCAGCGAGTTCCGCTACCGCGACCCGGTGCTGGACCGATCCACGCTCGTCGTGGCGATCTCGCAGTCCGGCGAGACGATGGACACCCTGATGGCGCTGCGCCACGCGAAGGAGCAGAAGGCCCGGGTCCTCGCGATCTGCAACACCAACGGATCCACCATCCCGCGCGAGTCCGACGCGGTGCTCTACACGCACGCCGGCCCGGAGATCGCGGTCGCCTCGACCAAGGCGTTCCTCACCCAGCTCGTCGCCTGCTACCTCGTCGGGCTGCACCTCGCGCAGGTGCGCGGGGTGAAGTACGCCGACGAGGTCGCCGCCGTCGTCGCCCAGCTGCAGGAGATGCCGGCCAAGGTCGAGCAGGTGCTGTCGATGATGGAGCCGATCCGCAAGCTGGCCCGCGAGCTGGCCGACGCCAAGAGCGTGCTGTTCATCGGCCGGCACGTCAGCTACCCGGTGGCCCTGGAAGGCGCCCTGAAGCTCAAGGAGCTCGCCTACATGCACGCCGAGGGGTTCGCCGCGGGCGAGCTCAAGCACGGGCCGATCGCGCTGATCGACCACGGCACCCCGGTGGTGTGCGTGGTGCCCTCGCCGCGCGGTCGCGGGGTGCTGCACGACAAGGTCGTCTCCAACATCCAGGAGGTCCGGGCCCGTGGCGCGCGCACGATCGTGATCGCCGAGCAGGGTGACGAGGCCGTGGCACCCTACGCCGATCACCTCTTCTACGTCCCGGTCACCCCGACCCTGCTGGCGCCCCTGGTCACCACGGTCCCGCTGCAGGTCCTGGCCTGCGAGATCGCCTCGGCCCGCGGCCACGACGTGGATCAGCCGCGAAACCTGGCCAAGTCCGTCACCGTCGAGTAGTGCACATGTGACAGGGTTGTCCCTGTGATCGTGTCTGTCGGCATCGACGTCGTGCTGGTCGAGCGGTTCGGCCAGGCGCTGGAACGCACGCCGCTGCTCACCGAGCGGCTGTTCACCTCCGCCGAGCGGGTCACCCCATCGGGAAACCCCCGCTCGGCGGAGTCGCTCGCGGCCCGCTTCGCGGCGAAGGAGGCGGTCGCGAAGGCGCTCGGCGCGCCCGGCGGACTGCACTGGCACGACTGCGAGATCGTCACCGATCCGGACGGCCGGCCGTGGCTGACCGTCTCCGGGACCGTCGCCGAGGCCGCCGCCGAGCGCGGGATCTCCCGCTGGCACCTGTCGCTGTCGCACGACGGTGGGATCGCCTCGGCCATGGTGGTGGCGGAACAGACGCCGGCCAACCTCGGGAGCGCCCAATGAGGGCCGCGTGGCGGGTCGCGCAGGTACGCGCCGCCGAAGAATCCCTGATGAGCACCCTGCCCGACGGCGCGCTCATGCAGCGCGCCGCCGCGGGTCTGGCGCGGCGCTGCGCCGACACCCTGCCCCGGGTGTACGGCAGCCGCGTCCTGCTGCTCGTCGGCCCCGGCAACAACGGCGGCGACGCCCTCTACGCCGGCGCCCGGCTCGCCCGCCGCGGCGCACACGTGGCGGTCATGCTGCTCGACCCGGAGCGGGCCCACCACGGGGGGCTGGCCGCGCTGCGCGACGCCGGGGGCGTGACCGTCGATCGGCCGCGGGGCCGCGTCGACCTCGTGGTCGACGGCATCCTCGGCATCGGCGGGCGCGGCGGGCTGCGCGAGCCGGCCGCGGCCCGGGTCGCCGAGATCTCCGACATCCTGCACGACGCTCCCGTCATCGCCGTCGACGTGCCGTCCGGCGTCGACGCCGACACCGGCGCGGTGACGGGCATGGCGATCCACGCCGACATCACCGTCACCTTCGGCGTGCTCAAGCCGGGGCTGGTGGTCGGCGCCGGTGCGGTACACAGCGGGATCGTGGAGCTCGTCGACATCGGCCTCGGCGGGCACCTCGACGGCGACCCCGCCCTCTACGTGCCCGACGCCGCCGACATCGCCGCCTGGTGGCCGCATCCACGGGCGAACGACAACAAGTACTCCCGCGGCGTCGTCGGCCTCGCCACCGGCTCCGCGAAGTACCCGGGGGCCGCCGTGCTCTCCGTCGGTGGTGCCCTCGCCGGCCCCGCGGGCCTCGTCCGCTACGCCGGCGCCGCGGCCGAGGCGGTGCGCCTGCACCACCCGCCCGTGATCGCCAATGAGCGGGTCGCCGACGCGGGCCGGGTGCAGGCGTGGGTGTGCGGCAGCGGCCTCGGCACCGACGAGCGCGCCTACGGCGAGTTGCGTGCCGTGCTGGGTACGCCGGTGCCGGTGGTGCTCGACGCCGACGCGCTGACCCTGCTCGCCGACGCCCGGTTGGCCGACCGGCTGCGGGAGCGCGACGCGCCCACCGTGGTGACGCCGCACGACGGGGAGTTCCAGCGCCTCGCCGGGGGTGCTCCGGGCGACGACCGGGTCGCCGCCGCGACCGGCCTCGCCGCTCGGATCGGCGCGGTCGTGCTGCTCAAGGGCGACCGCACGATCATCGCCACGCCCGACGGCCGGGTCTTCGTCAACCCGACCGGCACCGCGGCCCTGGCCACCGGCGGCACCGGCGACGTCCTGTCCGGGCTGCTGGGCTCGCTGCTCGCCGGGGGTGTGCAGGCCGAGCACGCGGCCCTCGCCGCGGCGTACGCGCACGGCCTGGCCGGCCGCCTCGCCGCCGAGGGCGGCCCGGTGACCTCCGCCGACGTGGCCTCCCAGCTGCGCGAATCGGTAGCGATCTTAACTCCTAGGTAACGAACGTTTAGTCTTTGCGCATGGGTACCGAGGTGGTCAAGAGCGGCAACCGCAAGCGAACGGCCGGCATCATCGGCGCGGTCGTGGGTCTCGCGGCGGCCGGCGTGGCCGCCGGGGTCGCCGCCGAGCGGTACATTGTCCGCCGCTCCAAGAACGCCGACGACCCCTACGCCGACGAGGAGTTCGGCGTCTGGGACAGCGACGAGCAGCTCACCGTCACCACCGACGACGGCCTCGATCTCTACGTCGAGGTCGTCGACGGCCCGCCCGGAGACGACGGCCCCACCCTGGTCTTCGTGCACGGCTTCTGCCTGGACATGGGCACGTTTCACTTCCAGCGCAGGTACCTTCAGGGCAAGCACCGGATGGTCTTCTACGACCAGCCCGGCCACGGCCGCTCGGGACGGCTCACCAAGGGGGAGTACACCCTGGACTCCCTCGGCGCCGGCCTGCGCGCGGTGCTGCAGGCCACCACGCCGACCGGCCCGGTGGTGCTCGTCGGCCACTCCATGGGCGGCATGACCATCATGGCGCTCGCCGAGCAGGTGCCCGAGCTGTTCGAGTCCCGAGTGGCCGCGGCCGTGCTGATCTCCACCTCCGCCGGCAAGCTCGACCAGGTCAACTTCGGCTTCCCCGACATCGTGGCCCGGTTCCGCCGCCCGCTGCTGCCGGTCGTCGGCTTCGCCGGCCCGATCAGCTCGGCCGTCATCGACCGGGCCCGCCGCGCCTCGACCGACCTGGCCTGGCTGCTGACCCGGCGCTACGGGTTCGGCACGGCGCGTCCCAGTCCGGCCCTGGTGTCGTACGTCGAGAAGATGAACTCGACCACGTCGACCGAGGTGATCGCGCGATACCTGCGCACCCTCTACACTCACGCCCGGCTGCTCGTTCTGGGCCCGCTGCGCACGGTGCCGGTCCTGCTGGTCTGCGGCGACAAGGACCTGCTGACGCCGCTGGCGCACACGTACGAGATAACGTCGGTGCTGCCCGAGGCGGAGCTGGTGGTGGTCGCCGACGGCGGCCACGTCGTCATGCTCGAGCACGCCGACGAGGTCAACGACGCGATGGACATGTTCTTGACGAAGGTGCTGGAGTGACGAGAATCCTGTCGACCGTCGAGCAGACGAGGGATTTCGGCAAGGCCCTGGCGGCGGTACTGCGGGCGGGCGACCTGGTCGTCCTGACCGGCCCGCTCGGCGCGGGCAAGACCGCACTGGCCCAGGGGGTTGGCGCGGGCCTGCGCGTGCGCGGCGACGTCACCTCCCCGACGTTCGTGATCGCGCGGGTGCACCGCCCCGACGAGTCGCGCGGCGGGACGCTGCCGCTCGTCCACGTCGACGCCTATCGCCTGGGCGACGTCAAGGACCCGATCGGCGAGGTCGACGCCCTGGACCTCGACGCGACGCTGGAGGACTCGGTCACGCTCGTGGAGTGGGGCGAGGGCCTGGTCGAGCAGCTCAGCGACGAGCACCTGGAGGTCCGCCTCGACCGCCGCGACGACGACTCGCGGGTGGTGGCCCTGATCCCGCGCGGCGGCGACTGGCCCTCCCGCGCGGCCGCCCTGACCGCCTGACCCACCGGCACGTTCGCCGGTCTTGCCGGCACTTGCGGTGCTGTAGCACGCCCACGACACTTTTCGTCGAAAATTGACGTAGAGTGGCCTGGACGTGCATCTTGCTGCGAGGGTCGACGCCGTGCTGTTGCGTTTTCAAGTGGCCAATCACCGCTCTATCGGCGAGCCGATCGAGTTCTCGATGATCGCGGTCGACGAGGATCGACCCGCGGCTCGGGCGTTCGAGCGTCTCAACGAGCATGTCCTGACGGTCGCCGGTGTGTACGGTGCGAACGCGTCCGGCAAGTCCAACCTGCTCGCCGCCCTAGCCTGGCTCGCCGAGGCGGTCGACCGGTCGCTGCGATCATGGGGCGACGCCGTGCCGCGGGAGCCGTTCAAGTTCGGCGACGGCCCCGACCGGCCGACGCGCTTCGAGATCGACATGGTGGTCGATGGCGTGCGGTATTCGTACCAGATCGAGCTTGACGACACTCGCGTGCTCTACGAGGCACTCCACAGCTACCCGAAGCGGCAGCCGCGGTCGCTCTTCGAACGTGAGGACCTGAACCTCTCGCTGCGCCGAGGGCTCGGCCGGCTCTCCGGCATCCGCGAGTTGCTGACGCCGACGACCCTGGCGTTGTCGGCGGCTATGCGATTCGACGAGCCGGAGGTGCGTCCGTTCGCCCGCGCGCTCGCGGGCATCGGGACGCTCGGCGTCGGTCGCCGCAGGTCGTCCCGCTCCACGGCGCGGCTGCTGGCGTCGGCGGCGGGGCTGCCGCTGCCCGATGGATTGGCGGCGGAGGCAGCGCTCGAGCTACTGCGCTTTGCGGATCTCGGTATCAACGACATCGACGTCACGGAGCATCAGTTCGTCGACGCGGCGGGCAAGCCGGTCGTGAACCGGGACGGCAAGGCCGCGACGCAGCTGCGGGTCCGGCTCGTCCATCAGGTCGGCGAACAGTTCGTGGCCTTCGACTCGCGTGACGAGTCCGACGGCACGCTGGCTTGGTTCGAACTCATCGGCCCGGTCCTGAATGCGCTGAGCACCGGCCAGGTTCTACTGTTCGACGAGATCGACGCCAGCCTTCATCCGCGGCTGTCGGCCAAGCTGATCGAACTCTTCCAAGATCCTGCGACGAACCCGGCGGCGGCCCAACTGGTCTTCACGACCCACGACACAAGCTTGCTCAACCACCTCAACCGGGACGAGGTCTGGCTGACCGAGAAGGGGCCTTCGGGAGCGACGACGTTGACCGCGCTGGCCGAGTTCGGCGGCGACAAGGTACGCCGCTCATTGAACCTGGAACGGGCATATCTCCAGGGCCGGTTCGGCGGTGTTCCCGAGTTCGACCAGCAGCGGCTGCGCCGGGCGCTCGGGCCGGTTGCCTGATGACACGTGGCAGGCAACCGCCGGCGTCGCTGCGTCGCAAGGTCGGCGAACGGCAGCCGCGCAAGACGCTCGTGATCCTTTGCGAAGGGCGGCGCACCGAGCCCGAATACCTGGACGCGCTTCGGCGCGATCGAGAGATCCATGACGTCGCGGCCGTGGATATTCGTATCGAGGGCTCTGCCAGTGGTGCGGTCCCCCTCACTCTGGTACGCCGTGCGCTCGAGATCCGCGAGAGGGCGAGGCGGGAGCAGAGCGAGATCGACGAGATCTGGTGCGTGTACGACGTTGAGTGGCCCAAACATCACCCGGCACTCGTCGAGGCGCGCGATCTCGCCCAGCGCAACGGGATCAACCTTGCGGTGTCGAACCCCTGCTTCGAGCTGTGGCTGGTGCTGCATTTTCGGGACTACCGCCGATTCCTTGACAACGAACAAGCCCGTCGCGTGCGCCGCGAGCATGACGGGTCCGCCGACAAGGGGATCGACGGAACGGTCTACATGCCGCAAAAGCGCGACGCCGCGCGCCGCGCCGCCGCACTCGATCGGTTCCATCAGCAGAACAGCACCTGTGTCCCGGACGACAATCCATCGTCAGGGATGCATCGGCTCATCGCGTCAGTCCTGCCCCCGCAGACATGACTGTCAAGCGGGTTGGAGGACTTCCCAGACGTCGACCCAGGTGCCCTCGTCGTCTGTGGCGCGGGCCAGCAGGTGGCGGCCGGCGTGGCAGAACGCGGTGCTCACCCGGCGGCCCGGGGCCAGGTCGGCGCGGAACACCTCCGCCTCCGTCTCCAGGTCGCGCACCGACAGCGTGCCGTCCAGCGCCGCCGCGCGCAGACGGCCATCCGGGCTGTCCATCTCCGCGGCGAAGGCGTCCGCGCGGCTCGTCCCGGTGTACCCGGTGAAGCGCTTCGGAAGATCCTCGCCCACGATGCGGTCGAGGCGGGCGCCCGTGGCCAGGTCCCAGACGGTCGCCACGTCGCGGCGGTAGCGGCCGACGCTCGCCGCGCCCTCGCCGGTGCTGACGAGGCGCCATTCGGATTCATTGAGCAGTACGGCATCCGGCTTGTGAGCGTCCGAGAAGCTGGCCGTGACGCGGCCCGAGAGCACGTCCCACACGGCGAAGTGCCCGTCGGCGTCCCAGGTGACGAGCGCGAGCTGGTGGCCCGGGCCGAGGGCGACCTGCGCGTGCCGGGGGCGGCCGGCGCCGCGGCCGGGACGCAACTCGGTGACCAGGGCACCGCTGTCGATGGCGCGAACCTTGACGTATTCGCCGGTGCGCGCGCACTCGACCAGCGTCCGGCGGTCGGGCGTGAGCAGCCAGTCGCCGGCCACGCGTAGGTGGTGGCGCTTGGCCAGCTGGAAGCGCTCGGGGCCGGCCGGCTCCAGGCGCACGTGCGCGGCGACGGCGCCGGAGACGACCACGCCATCGACGGCGACACACTGCTTGAGCAGGATGCCCTCGGCGCGGTCGCCGGTCAGGTCGTACACCCTGTCGTCGACGGTGCGGACCTGGGCCAGCCGGGTGCCTTGGCGGTACCCCTCGCCCTCCTTGACCAGCCACCGCACCAGCCGGCCACGGCCGCCCGGGATCGTCCACGACAGCGGCTCGACCCGCCACGACGGCGGGTCGGCGGGCACAGCTCGGGACTGGTGGCCGCGGGCCCAGGCGGCGGCGCCGCGCATGACGGCGAGCTCGGGGTCGGTGGGGCGGGTGACCGGACGGCCGAGGCCACTGTGCAGCGCCGGGCCGACGCCGGGCAGCCGGGCCGCGCCGCCGACCAGGAGCACGGCGGTCACGTCGGCCGGCACGAGCCCGGCCCGCGCGACGACCGCCCGGCAGCTCGCGATCAGCCAGCGCGTCGCCGGCTCCGTGAGCTGGTCGAGCATCCGGCGATCCATCTGGTACGCGGGGACGCCCGCCTCCACCTCGTCCGCGGCCTCGGGCGTGTCGGCCAGCCGGTGCTTGAGCCGGCGGACGATGTCCAGGGCGTGCAGGTTGGCGCGGACGCTCGTGTCGCCGCCGGCCGCGAACGCCGGCTCCACCCACTCGGCGAGCGTGGCCCGCAGGTCCGCGGCGAGCATCACGTCGATGTCGCGGCCGCTGCCGGAGCTTTCCTGACTCAGCGGTACCGGCTGGCCGTGGCGCACCTGCGCCAGCGTGGCGGACCACGTCGCGCCCAGGTCGCACACGAGCACGTGGCCGCCCTCGGCGACCTCGGCCAGCGCCATCGGGTCGAGCACCGCAGCCGTCGCGTCGCAGACGAGCTCCGCGTCGGGGAAGCCGGCCATGTTCGCGGCGGCGACAAGGGCCTCGCGGCGGGGGTCATGGATGCGGTATGCCGTGGGCGCGCTCAGCACCAGCCGGCCGATCGGCCCGTAGCCGCGGCGCGCCTCGTCGGCGATCGCCTTCAGCGCGCTGCCGACCAGCTCCACGCCGCTGACGAGCTGGTCGCCGAGCCAGATCGGAGCGTTGGCGTCGACCGCGCGGCGCGCGCCGTCGACGTACTGTCGCGGATGCTGGTCGCGGGCCCGCTCCGCGGCCGCCCCGACGAGCAGGCGCGGGTGGCTTGCGCCGGTGGCGAGGGCAGCGCTGCCCGGCCAGCGTGGAGCGCCGGTGACCGGCTCGCGGACGGGGTGCAGCTGATCGGGCAGGACGACGGCGGCGGACAGGGCCCACGACCCGATGTCCACGACCAGGATCGGTTCGGTCACTGCGATACTCCCGGCGTCGATAGCGGCCGATGCTAAGAGCCGCTCGTTGCGGTCGCGTTAACTGATCGTGCCTGTGACGTCGCAAGGTCGAGGGTCACGCCGAAGAAGTGTCGGACCTCTCCTCTAGAGTTGGGGCCGTGCTGGTGATGGTGGTGGACACGGCGACGGCGGCGGTGACCGCGGCGCTCGCGCGGGTCGGCGACGACGAGGTGACCCTGCTCGCAGAGCGGGTGACCGTCGACGCCCGCGGCGCCGGGGAGCTGCTGGCGCCGCAGATCGCCGCCGTGCTGGCCGAGGGCGGTGTGGCGGCTGGCGCCCTGGCGGCGGTCGTCGCGGGCCTCGGGCCCGGGCCGTTCACCGGGCTGCGTGCCGGGCTGGTCACGGCCACGGCGATGGCCCACGCGCTCTCCGTGCCGGTTTACGGGGTGTGCACCCTCGACGCGATCGGCGTGCGGCTGCCCGGCCAGGCTCTGGTGGCGACCGACGCGCGCCGCAAGGAGATCTACTGGGCGGTCTACCAGGACGGCCACCGGCTCGCCGGGCCGGACGTGGCCCGGCCCGTGGCCGTCGCGCTCGACGGGATCGAGCGGGCCGCGGGAGACGGCGCCGAGAAGTATGCCGACGTGCTCGGCCTCCCCGTCGAGGGGCCGCGCTATCCGTCCGCGCTCGCGCTGGCCGAGCTGGCTGCCGAGCGTGTGCGGGCCAAGGCGCCGGGCGAGACACTGACCCCGCTCTACCTGCGCCGTCCCGACGCCGTCCTGCCCGGCGAGCGGAAACCGGCCCTGCAGTGACCGCGGTGACGCTGGCCGAGCTGCGGTGGTTCCACATCCAGGAGCTGCTGCCGATCGAGGACGAGCTGTTCGGCGAGGAGCGCTGGTCGGCCGGCATGTTCTGGAACGAGCTGGCCAACGGGCATCACTACCTGGTCGCCCTGGACGCGGCCGCGACTCCCGCCGTTTCGACCTCAGCCGTTTCGACGCCGGCCGCATCGGCCTTCGCCGGCGCGGACCGCACCCCGGCCGCCGCGCTCGGTGAGCGGGGGGTCTCAGCCGTCGAGCCGGGCGGTTCGGATCACGACGCGGTCGGCGCGCGCCGTGCCTTGGGCGTCTTGGCCGACGACGCGAGTGCCCCGAGTGCCTCAGGTGGCTCAGACGGCGACACGGGCGGCGCGCACCGTGCTCCGGAGGGCACCGGTGTCTCCGGTGGCCTCGGCGGCGATGCGGGGGCGGGGCGGATCGTCGGATATGCCGGGCTCGCCGTGGCGCCGCCGGACGAGGCATGGATACAGAACATCGGCGTGCGCAAGGACGCGCAGCGACGCGGGATCGGCCGGCTGCTGCTGGAGGCCCTGCTCGACGAGGCGGCGCGGCGCGGGGTCCGGCAGGTGCTGCTCGAGGTCGCCGTCGACAACGCGCCGGCGCAGAAACTCTATGCGCGGTACGGGTTCGAGGCCGTCGGCATCCGCCGCGGCTACTACCAGCCCAGCAACACGGATGCACTGGTGATGATGCGTGAGCACGAAGACTGAGCCGCTGGTTCTCGGGATCGAGACCTCGTGCGACGAGACCGGCGTCGGGATCGTCCGCGGGCACACCCTGCTCGCGGACGAGATCGCGTCGAGCGTGGACGAGCACGCGCGGTTCGGGGGCGTGGTGCCCGAGGTGGCCAGCCGGGCGCACTTCGAGGCGATGGTCCCGACGATGCAGCGAGCGCTGGACAAGGCGGGCGTGACACTGTCCGACGTGGACGCCATCGCGGTCACGGCCGGGCCGGGGCTGGCGGGCGCGCTGCTGGTCGGGGTGGCCGCCGCGAAGGCGTATGCGCTGGCCGCGGGCAAGCCGATCTACGGCGTCAACCACCTCGCCGCCCACGTCGCCGTCGACACGCTCGAGCACGGGGCCCTGCCGGAGCCGGCGATCGCGCTGCTGGTCTCGGGTGGGCACTCCTCGCTGCTGCGGGTCGACGACCTGGCCGGCGGGGTGACACCGCTGGGCGCGACCATCGACGACGCGGCCGGCGAGGCGTTCGACAAGGTGGCTCGGGTGCTGGGGCTGCCGTTCCCGGGCGGGCCGCCGATCGACCGGGCGGCGCGCGAAGGGCACGTGGCGATCCCGTTCCCGCGCGGGCTCACGGCGCCGCGCGACCTCGCCGAGCACCGGTTCGACTTCTCGTTCTCGGGGCTGAAGACGGCCGTCGCGCGATGGGTCGAGGCGCGTCAGCGGGCCGGCGAGGCGGTGCCGGTCAACGACGTGGCGGCGAGCTTCCAGGAGGCGGTGTGTGACGTGCTCACCGCGAAGGCCGTGGACGCGTGCCGGGAGCACGGCGTGGAGACGCTCGTGATCGGCGGTGGCGTGGCGGCCAACTCGCGGATCCGGTCGATGGCCCAGGAGCGCTGCGACAAATACGGCATCACGCTGCGAGTGCCACGCCCGAAGCTGTGCACCGACAACGGCGCCATGGTGGCGGCGCTCGGGTCGCATCTGGTGGCCGCGGGCGCGGCGCCCGGGTCGCTGGGGTTGCCCTCCGATTCGGCCATGCCGATCACGCTCGTCACGGCGTAGGACCGGGGCGACGCAAAGCTTCGAGGCCGCGCGGGCCGGGTCGTGCCGACTCACACCCCAGGGCGGGCTGGGGTCGTGTGCGCCCGTCGGGCCCGCAGCCGTGACGAGGACGACCTACGCACGCTTGCGAACCCACCATCGACACCGCGATCGAGCTATGTGAGCGCTTCTTCCCCTCCGAGCCGCTGTCACCGAGATCGCGGGCCGTAAACCCGGCGGCGCGCGGTGGCCTTCGCGACAATGGAGCCGGGTGTCGGCGTCCCCGCGCGGGGCGTGATCCGTAACCGGGGGTGTCCACCATGGTCATTGAGGGGATGGGTGTGGGAGTAGAGTCCAGCGCCGTGATCGTGCGCATGTGGGAGGTCAGGGCGCACCCGGAGGCGTTCGATGAACTGCTGTCCTGGGTCTGTGAGGCGATGCTGCCCAAGGTCGAGGTGCACCCGATGCACATGAGCAGCGAGGTGTACGCCTCGACGGACCAGCGGCTCGTCGTCGTGTCCAAGTGGCGGGGCAGCACGCCCGAGGGTTTTACCGAGCCGCCGTCGCACCTGGTCGCGCGCAAGCCGCAGTTCTGGGACTTCACGCAGGTCGACCGCTGAAAAATGTAAGGCGCTCGACCGGGGGCTGCGGTTACCGTCGGGGATTGTGCGCAGACTGCCCCTTGCCGAGCCCGGGGAGCCCGACAGCCGGTCGGCCGCCCGATATCTGCTCTGGATCGCGCGTCACCAGATTTCGCTGATCGCCGGAGGCGTGTGCTTCGGCATCGTGTGGATGGTCAGCCAGGCGCTCGTGCCGGCGGCGATCGGGGCCGGGGTCGACGCGCTCGCGCGGCACGACCAGCGGGGGCTGCTCTGGGCGGCGGCGGGGGTGCTCGGGCTCGGCGCGGCGACCGCGTTCGCCGGGATCATGCGGCACCGGTTCGCGGTCTCGAACTTCCTCGGCGCCGGCTTCCGCACCATGCAGGTGACGGTGCGCCACGCGACGCGGCTCGGGGCCACGCTGTCGCGGCGGGTGGCGACGGGCGAGGTGGTCAGCATCGGCACCACCGACTTCGACCACATCGGGTACTCGATCGACATCACCGCGCGCGGCAGCGGCGCCGTCGTGGCGATCGTGGTCGTCTCCGCACTGCTGCTGCGGGTGTCGGTGCCGCTCGGCCTGGTGGTGGTGATCGGCGTGCCGATCCTGGTCGCCGTGGTCGGGCTGCTGTTGCGTCCGCTGCACCACCGGCGGCGGCACCAGCGCGACCTCGCCGGGGCGCTCACCGGGCGGGCCGCGGACATCGTGGCGGGGCTGCGGGTGCTGCGCGGGGTCGGGGGCGAGGCGGTGTTCTCCGCGCGGTACCGCGCCGAGTCCCAGCGCGTGCGCGCCGCCGGCGTTCGGGTCGCCCGGGTCGAGTCGATGCTGGAGGCGGCGCAGATCCTGCTGCCCGGGTGCTTCGTCGCGCTGGTGACGTGGCTCGGCGCGCGGTTCGCGGTGGCGGGCCGGATCACGCCGGGCGAGCTGGTCGCGTTCTACGCGTATGCGGCGTTCCTGATCGCGCCGCTGCGGACGCTGACCGAGTTCGCCGACAAGGTGACGCGCGGCCTGGTGAGCGCGCGGCGGGTGGTCGACCTGCTGCGGATCGAGCCGGATCTTCAGGATCCCCCGGATACGGTACCGCCGGAGCCGGGCGACCTCGACGACCCAGACTCGGGACTGGTCGTGCGCGAGAACCGGTTCACGGCGGTGGCGGCCGTGCGCCCGGAGGACGCGGCGGCCATCGCCGACCGGATCGCGCTGCTCGCCCCGGGCTCCTCGGCCCGCCTGCACGGGGTACCGCTGCGGGAAATGGCGCTGGAGGACGTGCGGCGGCGGATCGTGCTCGCCGACAACGACGGGCGGCTGTTCCGCGGCCCGCTGCGGGACGAGGTCGGCGGCGGCGCGACGCTGGACGCGGCGGCGGCGCGGGACATCGTCGACGCGCTGCCCGACGGCCTCGACACCGAGATCGCCGAGCGCGGGCGGGACTTCTCCGGCGGCCAGCAGCAGCGGCTGCGGCTGGCCCGGGCGCTCGCGCTCGACCCGCCGGTGCTGGTGCTCGTCGAGCCCACGAGCGCGGTCGACGCGCACACCGAGGCGCGCATCGCCGAGCGGCTGCCGGCGACCCGCTCCGGGCGCACGACCGTGGTCTGCACGACCAGCCCGCTGCTGCTCGACCGGGCCGACACCGTCGCGTTCGTCGGCGCCGACGGGCGGGTCGCCGCGACCGGGCCGCACCGCGAGCTGCTGGACATCTGCCCGGAGTACGCAGCCGCCGTGACCCGCGGGGAGGACTGATGCTGCCGATCGCCGGACCGGCGCAGGTGCGCGCATACCTGCGCGGCCTGTTCGCCGCCCATCCCGGGCGGCTCGCGCTGGTGCTCGCGCTGCACCTGGCCGCCGCGGTGGCCGGGCTGGCCGCGCCGCCGCTGCTCGGCGCGCTGGTGGAGCGGGTCGCGGCCGGCACCACGACCTGGACCGTCGACCGGATCGCGCTGGCCATCGCCGGCTTCGTGGTCGCGCAGTCGGTGCTGGTGCGCTACGCCCGGCTGGCCGCCGCGCAGCTCGCGGAGCTGGCGCTCGCCCGGCTGCGTGAGGAGTTCGTCGACGGGGTGCTCGCGATCCCGCTGTCCACCGTGGAGCGTGCCGGCACCGGCGACCTGCTCAGCCGGGCCTCGCGGGACGTCTCGCAGACCTCGGAGTCGGTGCAGAGCGCGCTGCCGGCGATCGTGGTCGGGGTGCTGCAGATGCTGCTCACCTTCGGCGCCATCGCGCTGGTCGGGCCGATCCTGCTGCTGCCGGGCCTGGTCGCGGTCCCGGTGCTGTATTTCGTCTCCCGCTGGTACTTCCGCCGCGCGACCGCGGGCTACCTGCGCGAGGGGGCGGCGTACGCGCGGCTCACCGACGGGCTGACCGAGACCGTAGAGGGCGCCCGGACCGTCGACGCACTTCGGCTGCGGCGGCGCCGGATCGAGCGCACGCAGGAGCACCTCGCCGGGACCTACGCGGCGGCGAGATACACCCTGTCGCTGCGCACGGTCTGGTTTCCGGTCACCGAGTTCGGCTACGCGCTGCCGGCCGCGGTGACGCTGGTCGCCGGCGGGTGGTTCGTGGCGGAGGGCTGGTCGACGGTCGGGCAGGTGACCGCCGCGGTGCTGTACTTCGTGGCGATCATCGACCCGCTGGACCGCGTCCTGTCGTACTTCGACCAGCTGCAGCTCGGCCTCGCCTCCTTCGCGCGCCTGGTCGGCGTGCGCACCGCGGCGGCCGAACCGGTGCCGGCGGGCGGCCCGCAGCCGGTCGACGAGCAGCTCGTGGCGAAGGGCGTGCGGTACTCCTATGTAGCCGGCCGCGACGTCCTGCACGGCGTCGACCTCGCGATCCGGCCCGGCGAGCGGCTCGCCATGGTCGGCCCGTCGGGGGCGGGCAAGTCGACGCTCGGCCGGCTGCTGGCCGGGGTCCACGCGCCCCGGGCCGGCTCGGTGGAGCTGGGCGCGGTGCCGCTGACCGAACTCCCGCTGGACGAGCTGCGCGGCCACGTAGCGCTGGTGACGCAGGAGCACCACGTCTTCCTGGGCAGCCTGCGGGACAACCTGACCCTGGCCCGCGCCGGGGCCACCGACGAGGAGCTGTGCGCGGCCCTGGCCACCGTCGACGCGCTGGACTGGGCGCTGGCGCTGCCCAAGGGCCTGGACACCACCGACCTCGCGCTGTCCCCGGCGCAGGCCCAGCAGCTGGCGCTGGCGCGGCTGGTGCTCGCCGATCCGCACACGCTGGTGCTCGACGAGGCAACGTCCCTGATCGACCCGCGGGCGGCCCGCCACCTGGAGCGCTCGCTCGCCGGCGCGCTGGAGGGCCGGACCGTGGTCGCGATCGCGCATCGGCTCTTCTCCGCGCACGACGCCGACCGGGTCGCGGTCGTGGAGGACGGCCGGATCACCGAGCTCGGCAGTCACGACGAGCTGGTGGAGGCCGGCGGCGCCTACGCGGCGCTGTGGCGCTCGTGGCACGGGACCAGATAGTCCCTAGTGAAGTGGCACGGGACCAGATAGTCCCTAATGAAACAGCGTGTAGACCGTCCCGAGCAGCGCCACCGCCAGGATCGCGAGCACGAACGTCAGCAGCAGCTGCCGGTCGCCGTGCGGAGCCGGCGGCGCGGCGGGGGCCAGCGCCGGCAGGTCGACGATCGCGGCGCGCAGCTCGTCGATCGTCTTGGCCGCGTAGACGATGCCGACCCGGTCGGAGAACTCGTCCAGGGTGAGCCGCCCCGCCTCGGTGTGCCGCTGCAGGGCCGCGATCACGCGCTGCCGGTCCTCGTTGGATGCCCGCACAGCGACCATGCTGTCAGCGTGCCGCGATCGGCGCCAGGGTGGCCCCGGTGACCTGCACGAGATCGGCGGGGGCCAGTTCGATCTGCAGTCCGCGCCGCCCGCCCGAGACGTAGATGGTGGGCAGCTGCGACGCGGTGTCGTCGATGACGATCGGCAGCCGGGAACGCTGGCCGACCGGGGAGATGCCGCCGGTCACGTAGCCGGTGGCGCGCTCGGCGGCGGACGGCTCGGCCATCGCGGCGCGCTTGCCGCCGACCGCGGCGGCCAGCGCCTTGAGGTCCAGCGAGGACGACACCGGCACCACACCGACGGTGAGCTGCCCGTCGACCGCGGTGACGAGGGTCTTGAACAGCCGCGCGGGATCGACGCCCAGCGCCTCGGCGGCGGCCTCGCCGTAGGAGGCCGCGCGGGGGTCGACCTCGTAGGTGTGCGGGGTGAACGCGATCTTCGCGCGCGTCAGCAGTGCGGTCGCCGGGGTGCCCTTGCTCGCCACTGGCCCACAATAGCGACATGCAGATCGGCGCGGTCCAGTTGTACCTCGGCCACGGCCACCTGTTCCTCGGCGCGACGAACGGCGTGGACCTTTCGGTGTTCGACGGC
Source organism: Dactylosporangium sp. NPDC000555 (assembly GCF_040300025.1). Classification (NCBI taxonomy): domain Bacteria; kingdom Bacillati; phylum Actinomycetota; class Actinomycetes; order Micromonosporales; family Micromonosporaceae; genus Dactylosporangium; species Dactylosporangium sp. NPDC000555. The sequence continues at coordinate 375,967 of NZ_JBEPDB010000001.1, forward strand.
GACGGGGCGGTCACCGCGACCGAGCACCACGTGCGCATCGCGGCCCGGCCACAGGTCGGGATGGTGCGGGTGCGGCTGTGGCAGGGTGCCGGGCCGCGGGTCGGCCGGCTGGTCTTCGACGGGCTGCTGAAGCTGCCGGACGCGAAGTTCTGCGTCGAGGAGGGCACCGGGCTTTCGCGGTACGTCACCAAGGTGAACAGCCACAGCCCGCGCGTGCTGATCGCGGTCGACGACCCGGGGCACGCCTCCCGCGTCGACGTCGTCCTCGAGCCCGAGTTCGTGCCCCGCAGCGCGCAGGTGTGGACCGCCGGCGAGCCGCCGTTCGCGAAGCTGACGGTGTCGCCGACCGCACCGCGGCACCGGGCCGACGCGTTCGCCGACGCCCTGGCCGGGCACGACTTCCCGCGCAAGCGCCTGGCGGCGGCGCTGCTGGTCGTCGCCGAGGAGCGCCGGCAGCGCAACTCCGAGCAGAGCGTCGCCTTCTACGTCAACGACATCGTGGAGTGGCTGCGCTGGCTCAACGACCGCCTGACATACGAGATGTGCCGCGACACCGGCCGCCACCTGCTCGGCCACCTCGGGACGCGCCCGCCCGACCTGCTCGCCGACGACGTGCTCAACGACCTGCAGCGCCGCCTGGGCCATCCGCTGGTGTGAGCAGCAGCGCGGCGGGCTCCCCGGCGATCCTGGTCAGCGCGAGCGTCGCGGGGCGGGAGCCCTCGAGCCGCAGCTGCCGGCGCAGGTCCTCGACGTTGTGGGCCGACCCGCGCTTGAGGATCTGGACGGACCCGACGTCGAGCGAGCGCAGCGCGGCCCGCAGCTTCTTCAGGGCGATCGGCAGCCGGTCGAGGATCTCGTAGCGGCGGCCGAACGGGGTGGGTGTCGCCGAGGCCGCGGTGATGTAGGCGATCGTCGGGTCCAGCAGCACTCCGTCGAGCTGCGCCGCGAGCTCGGCCACGAGGTGGGCGCGGACCACGGCGCCGTCGGGGTCGTAGAGGTGGGCGCAGGCCGGGCCCACCGGGGCGCGCTCGTCGCCGGAGCCGGTGAGCTCGAAGGCGTCCGTGCCGCGCAGCACGGTGGCCCGGCGCGGGGCCGCGGCCAGCGGCCCGCACCACGCGGCCGCCTCGACCACGTCGCCGTCCACCGAGACCCACTCGCCCTCGGCGCCGGCGGGCAGCAGGGCGTGGTCGATGCCGGGGGCGAGCTTGAGCACCGTGTGCGGCACCCGGCCGGGCAGTCCGGTGACGAAGTCCCAGGGCGGCGAGTACGCGCGCGGGTCGAACACCCGCCGGCCGCCCGGCGTGCGGCGCGCCGGGTCGCAGAACACGGCGTCGACGGCGTCGAGGGGGACCTCGGTGGCGTCGCGGGTCTCCACGAGTACCGAATCCGCCAGACCCAGGGCGCGGACGTTGGCCTCCGCGACGGCGGCGGTGGCGGCGGATGCGTCCACGGCCAGCACCCGCAGCCCGGCCCGGGCGAACGCGATGGTGTCGGCGCCCACACCGCAGCCCAGGTCCGCGACGCGGCGCACGCCCGCGGCGGCCAGCCGGGCGGCCCGGCGGCGCGCGACCGCGGCCCGGGTCGCCTGCTCGAGCCCGGCGCGGGTGAAGAGCATCACGGCGGCGTCCGCGCCGAATTTCGTGGCCGCGCGGCGGCGCAGCGCGGCCTGGGTCAGCGCGGCGGCGGCCAGGGCCGGCGCGAATCCGCGGGCGCGCAGCGCCGAGGCCGCGGCGAGCGGGTCGCCGTCGGGCAGGGCGGCCGCCGCCTCGAGTGCGGCCCGTCCGGCCTCGGTTTCCAGGGCCTGCACATCGTCGAGCTCCACCCAGCGATTATCCCGGGGTGATTTCGCGGCGTGTCTGGCACTCTAGTTGACGGAGTGCTAGCCGCCGACATAATCTCCGATTAGCACTCTCCAGTCGAGGGTGCCAGTAAACCCGGCCGGAGCCGGCACCCGCGACGACGGCTTCACCGGGCACCGATAGCAAGCTCGATACCCCAGGAGGGTATGCCCGTGACTACCGCGACGCAGGTTGCGATCAAGCCGCTCGAGGACCGCATCCTGGTCCAGGCCAACGAGGCTGAGACGACCACCGCCTCGGGCATCGTCATTCCGGACACCGCGAAGGAGAAGCCCCAGGAGGGCACCGTCATCGCGGTGGGCCCCGGTCGCATCGACGACAAGGGCAACCGGGTGCCGATCGACGTCAAGGTCGGCGACACCGTCATCTACTCGAAGTACGGCGGCACCGAGGTCAAGTACGCCGGCGCGGAGTACCTGGTGCTCTCGGCCCGCGACGTGCTCGCCGTCATCGAGAAGTGACCGCGTTTCAACTAGAAGCATCACACTAGAAGCAGTGGCCACCGCCCCGGACCCGTGCGCAGGCGCGAGGCAGCCGGGGCGGTGTCGCTTTGAAGGGAATCCATAAGCATGGCGAAGATCCTGAGCTTCTCCGACGAGGCGCGCCACCTGCTGGAGCACGGCGTCAACCACCTGGCCGACACGGTCAAGGTCACGCTCGGCCCCCGGGGGCGCAACGTCGTCCTGGACAAGAAGTTCGGTGCCCCCACCATCACCAACGACGGCGTGACGATCGCCAAGGAGATCGAGCTCGCCAATCCGTACGAGAACCTCGGCGCCCAGCTGGTCAAGGAGGTCGCCACCAAGACCAACGACGTGGCGGGCGACGGCACGACCACCGCCACGGTCCTGGCCCAGGCGCTCGTCCGCGAGGGCCTGCGCAACGTGGCGGCCGGCGCCAACCCGGCCGGCATCAAGCGCGGCATCGACACGGCCACGGCCGCGGTCGTGGACGCGCTCAAGGGCAAGGCCACGCCGGTCGCGAGCCACACCGAGATCGCGCAGGTCGCGACCATCTCCGCGCAGGACGCCACCATCGGTGACCTGATCGCCTCGGCGATGGAGCGGGTCGGCCGCGACGGCGTCATCACGGTCGAGGAGGGCTCGACCCTCACGACCGAGCTCGAGGTCACCGAGGGCATGCAGTTCGACAAGGGCTTCATCTCCCCGCACTTCGTGACCGACACGGAGGCGCAGGAGGCGGTGCTCGAGGACGCGTACGTCCTCGTCACCACCCAGAAGATCTCCGCCATCGAGGAGCTGCTGCCCCTCCTGGAGAAGATCGTCCAGAACAACAAGCCGCTGCTGATCATCGCCGAGGACGTCGAGGGCCAGGCGCTGTCGACCCTCGTCGTGAACGCGATCCGCAAGACGTTCAAGATCGTCGCGGTCAAGGCTCCCGGCTTCGGCGACCGTCGCAAGGCGATGCTGCAGGACATCTCGATCCTGACCGGCGCCGAGCTGGTCGCCCCCGAGCTCGGCTACAAGCTCGAGGGCGTCGGCCTGGAGCAGCTCGGCACCGCCCGCCGCGTGGTGGTCAGCAAGGACCTGACCACGATCGTGGACGGCGGCGGCGAGCAGTCCGAGGTCACCGGGCGCGTCGAGCAGCTGCGCAAGGAGATCGAGGCCTCCGACTCCGACTGGGACAAGGAGAAGCTCAACGAGCGGGTCGCCAAGCTCGCCGGCGGCGTCGCGGTCATCAAGGCCGGCGCGGCGACCGAGATCGAGATGAAGGAGCGCAAGCACCGCATCGAGGACGCGATCTCCGCGACCAAGGCCGCGGTGCAGGAGGGCATCGTCCCGGGCGGCGGCGCCGCTCTGGCGCAGATCGTCTCGGTCCTCGACGGCGACCTCGGCCTCACCGGCGACGAGAAGGTCGGCGTCTCCATCGTGCGCAAGGCCCTGGTCGAGCCGCTGCGGTGGATCGCCCAGAACGCCGGCTTCGACGGATACGTCGTGGTCGGCAAGGTCACGGCGCTCGACTTCGGCCACGGCCTGGACGCTGCCACGGGCGAGTACGTCGACCTGGTGAAGTCGGGCATCGTCGACCCCGTGAAGGTGACGCACAGCGCGGTCGCCAACGCCTCGTCGATCGCCGCCCTGCTGCTGACGACGGAAAGCCTGGTCGTCGACAAGCCGGTCGCCCCGGAGCCCGCCGCCGCCGGCGGTCACGGCCACGGGCACGGACACGGCCACTCGCACGGCCCGGGCTTCTGACCCGGCGAATGCCACACCGACGGCCCCGGGCGCTCGCGCCCGGGGCCGTTCTCCGATCGGGTGGCGGCGCAAAACATTAGGGACTGATTACCGGGCTTGGAGCCGCCGGGACGATCGCCGCATGCTTGGGGCGTGCAGACTCGTAGGTTCGGGGCGCTCGCCGGGCTGGCCGCCGCGGCCGTCGCGCTCGGCGTCGCCGAAGCCGTCGCGATTCTCACCGGGGCCACCACGTCGCCCCTGGTCAGCGTCGGCGGTGTGGTCATCGACAGCGTGCCGGCCGGGGTCAAGGACCTCGCCGTCTCGGTGTTCTACACCTACGACAAGCTCGCCCTCACGATCGGCACGATCGTCGTGCTGGCCCTCTTCGCCGCGGTGATCGGGATACTGGCGACCAGGCGCCGGATCATCGGGTACATCGGGATCGCCGTCTTCGGGGTCGTCGGCATCGCCGCGGCGCTCAGCCGGCACAACGCCCCGTGGTACGCGTTCGCCCCCACCCTGGCCGGCGCGCTCGCCGGCGCCGCCGTGCTGCGCTGGCTGCTCGGCCACGAGGCGGGGGACAACGCGACCCTCGAGGAGCGCCGGTGGTTCCTGCGCGCCGCCGCCTACACGCTCGCCGTGGCGGCCGTCGCGGGCTTCGCGAGCCGCTGGTGGTCGACGCGGCGCGGCGTGGAGGCGGACCGGGCCGCGATCGACCTGCCCAGCGTCCCGCCCGACAGGGTGGCGCCCCTGCCGCCGCAGGCCGACGCCGGCCTGCCCGGTCTCGCCCCGTTCGTCACCCCGAACAAGGGCTTCTACCTGATCGACACCGCGCTGGTGGTGCCCCGGCTGACCAGCGAGGACTGGAAGCTGCGCATCCACGGCCGGGTCGAGAAGGAGGTCACCATCGGCTACCGGGAGCTGCTCGAGCGGCCCATGATCGAGCGGTACATTACGCTCGCGTGCGTATCCAACGAGGTCGGCGGCGGGCTCATCGGCAACGCCAAGTGGCAGGGCGTGCGGGTCGCCGACCTGCTCGACGAGGCGCGCCCCAGGCCGGGCGCCGACCAGGTCGTGAGCCGCTCGATCGACGGGTTCACCGCGGGCACCCCCACGGCGGTCCTGCGCGACGGCCGTGACGCCATGCTCGCCATCGCCATGAACGGCGAGCCGCTGCCGATCGAGCACGGTTTTCCGGTCCGCATGGTGGTGCCGGGACTGTACGGATACGTCTCGGCGACGAAATGGCTCGTGGAACTCGAGCTGACGTCGTTCGCCGATTTCGACGCTTATTGGATCAAGCGCGGATGGTCGGCGCAGGGGCCGATCAAGACGCAATCGAGAATCGACACCCCACGCGACGGTGCCAATCCCCACGCCGGCGAGGTCATGATTGCCGGCGTCGCCTGGGCGCAGCACCGCGGCATCGCCAAGGTCGAGGTCCGGGTCGACGACGGGCCTTGGCAGGCGGCGACGCTGCTGCCCGTACCGTCGATCGACACGTGGCGGCAGTGGACCCTCAAGTGGCGGGCCACGCCCGGCCGGCACCGGCTGACGGTGCGCGCGAGCGACAACGGCGGCCAGACGCAGACGGACGCCGTGGCGCCGCCGGCTCCCGACGGCGCCACGGGGTGGCACTCGATCGACGTCGAGGTGAAGTGACGCGCCCGCTAGCGAGCCGCGGTACGTGACCGAGGGGTGCCGGCCGTGGTCTGCGGGCGCCGCTGCGTCGGCGCTCCGGGCGCCGGGTGCGTGGGGCCCGGCCGCCCGCCGGGAGCGATGCGCAGCGGCTGCTGCGCGCCCGCGCCGGTCGGCGTCGGGCGCAGGCCCAGCTTCGCCTCCAGCCGCGACACGTCCACCCGGGCGTGGTGGCGGTCGGCGGAGTCCTCCCAGCCGAGGGCCAGCAGACGCAGGCGCTCGCCCTCGGTGAAGCCGCCCCACACGCCGTACGGCTCGCGGGTGCTCAGCGCCTGCGCGGCGCACTCCGCGCGCACCGGGCACGCCCGGCACACGTTCTTGGCGGCGGTCTCGCGGCGGCCGCGCGAGGCCCCGCGCTCGCCGTCGGGGTGGAAGAACTGTGCGCTGTCCCGTCCGCGGCACAGGCCGAGCCGCTGCCAGTCCCACACGTCCGCGATCGGACCGGGCAGGCGAGTCACATTCGTCATTCGCTCCTCCTCGTGCGGCCTGGAGTTCGCGCGGGGTGCAATCCCTGTACAACGCGCGAGACCGCCGCGGGTGACGGCACGTCGTCGGTCAATTTCTCGTGAGCCAATCGCGGTGAAACCACGTCTAGATCTCGCCATTTCGTGTTTCTCTCTTTGAGAGAGAGGAGCACGACGGTGCGTACGATTTTGGTGTGTGTGCGAACACAGGTCGCGGCGCAGACGGTTGCCGCAGCCGCGGCCAGGCTGGGAGTGGCACACGCGGTGCGGACCGCCGTCACGATGGTCGAGGCCCTGGCGCGGCTCAGTGAGCAGCCGGCCGACCTGGTGCTGGCGGACCCGACGCTCTCCCGGCCCGACAGCGCGGAGTTCTCCCGCCGCGTGCTGGCCGTGTCGCCGGGCGCGACGGTGGTCTTCTTCGGCACGGAGGAGCCCAGGGCCGCCGCCGCGGCGATCGCCGCCGGTGCCCGGGCGGTCATCCGCGTCGATACGGCCGACCCGGTGACGACGCTGGCCAAGGCGGTGCTGCTGGTGCTGAGCCAGGTCGGTCGTGGCAACGGCGAGCCGGTGCTCCAGGCGCGCGTCGGCGCGCCGAGCCAGGCCGCGGGCGGCATGGTGCACTCGGGCCGGGGGCTGCCCGCCACCGCGCGCACCGCCGTCGGCGTGCCGAACGCCCGGGTCGCCGGGGCCGCCGGGGCCGGGGTGCCCCAGCAGCGCGGCGATGTGCCCGGCGAGCCGCCACGGCGCCGCGTCGAGCTGACCGAGCGCGAGCTGCAGGTGCTGCGGGGGATGGCGGACGGGAAGAGCAACGCCGAGATCGGACGCGAGCTCTTCGTCTCCGAGGACACCGTCAAGACGCACGCTCGCCGGCTGTTTCGGAAGCTGGGTGCGCGTGACCGTGCGCACGCCGTAGCGGCGGCGTTTCGGGCCGGGCTCGTGAGCTAGCGGCGGTGCGGGCGATCCAGCGCATGCCGCAGCCCGTACCCGTCGCGCCACAAACCTAAACGAGAGGCCTCTTCAGCCGTCGTTGTCGTCGGTCGCGCTCGCGAGCGCATCGTGCACACCGTCAGCGTAACCCCGCGCATACTCCCAGGTGACGTAATGGTCGGGGTCGGGGTCGAAGGCGGGCTCGTGCACGCGTGGGCGCCCGGAGGTCAGCAGGTGTTTCAGGTTGCCCCGCAGCAGGTCCCAGTCGAAATAGTGCGGCTCGTGGCAGTCCTCGCACTCGATGACGAGCCCACGGACGCCGATCGCCGTGAGCAGCGCCTGGTAGATCTCGAGGTCGGCAAGGTCCTCGAGAACGTCTTGGCGCTCGGCGGCGGTCAGCGGGTCGTCGGTCGCGCTGTCGTCGAGCTCGGCCGACGGATCGGCCGGGTCGCCGGCGAACGGGTCGATGGGCTCTTCGTGCACGACTCAACGGTAGCCCTATTCGGCCCCGATGTGGGCCCGGGCACGGCTCTGCCATGGCGGGCGGGTGCGCCGCCGGAGCGGAAGTACGATGAGACGCACCCGCTGGACGACCGAGAGCTGGGATGCGCTTCATGGACTTCTCGCGACCTGACGTGCTGCCTTTGGGCCTGACCTTCGACGACGTGCTGCTACTTCCAGGCGAATCGGACGTCGTGCCCAGTGGTGTCGACACGTCGAGCCGAATCACCCGGAACATCACCCTCCGGATACCGCTCGTCTCCAGCGCCATGGACACCGTGACCGAGGCGCGGATGGCGATCGCCATGGCGCGGCAGGGCGGCATCGGCACCCTGCACCGCAACCTTTCGATCGAGGACCAGGCGCAGCAGGTCGACCTGGTGAAGCGGTCCGAGGCCGGCATGATCACCAACCCGGTGACCTGCTCGCCCGACAGCACCCTCCGCGAGGTCGACGCGCTGTGCGGCCGCTATCGCATCTCCGGCGTCCCGGTCACCGACGCCGAGGGCCAGCTCGTGGGCATCGTCACCAACCGCGACATGCGCTTCGTGTCCGACCCCAACACCCGGGTGCGCGACATCATGACCGTCGCCCCGCTGATCACCGCGCGCGTCGGGGTGAGCAAGGACGAGGCGCTCGCGCTGCTGCGCCAACACAAGATCGAGAAGCTGCCGATCGTCGACGGCTCGGGCAAGCTGCGCGGCCTCATCACCGTGAAGGACTTCTCCAAGAGCGAGAAGTTCCCGCACGCGACCAAGGACGAGGCCGGCCGCCTGCGGGTCGCCGCCGCGGTGGGTGTCGGTGAGGACGCCTACAAGCGGGCCCGCACGCTCATCGACGCCGGCCTGGACATCGTGATGGTCGACACCGCGCACGGGCACAACCGGCAGGTCGTCGACATGGTCACCCGCCTGAAGAAGGAGACGTCGGTCGACGTCGTCGGCGGCAACGTGGCCACCTACGAGGGCGCCAAGGCGCTCGCCGAGGCCGGCGCCGACGCGGTCAAGGTCGGCGTGGGGCCCGGCTCGATCTGCACGACCCGGGTGGTCGCCGGCGTCGGGGTGCCGCAGATCACCGCGATCATGGAGACCGCCCGTGCCTGCCGCCCGCTCGGCGTGCCGATCATCGCCGACGGCGGCATGCAGTATTCCGGCGACATCGCCAAGGGCATCGTGGCCGGCGCCCACACGGTGATGCTGGGCAGCCTGCTCGCCGGCTGCGAGGAGAGCCCGGGCGACCTGATCTTCATCAACGGCAAGCAGTTCAAGGCGTATCGTGGCATGGGCTCCCTCGGCGCCATGCAGTCCCGCGGCCAGGCGCGCTCCTACTCCAAGGACCGCTACTTCCAGGACGACGTGCTCTCCGACGACAAGCTGGTCCCCGAGGGCATCGAGGGCCAGGTGCCCTACCGCGGCCCGCTCGCCGCGGTCGCCCACCAGCTCATCGGCGGCCTGCGCTCCGGTATGGGGTTCGTCGGCGCGCCGACCGTCGCCGAGATGCACGAGCGCGGCCGGCTCATTCGGATCACCGCGGCCGGGCTCAAGGAGAGTCACCCGCACGACATCCAGATGACCGTCGAGGCACCGAACTACCACTCGCGGTAGCGGTGGTCCACACCCCGAATTCAACAGGAGCTGACAATGCGTGACGTGGTCGAGATCGGGCTCAGCAAGATTGCCCGGCGTGGCTACCACCTGGACGACATCGCGATCGTCCCGACGCGCCGCACCCGCGACGTCGACGACGTTTCCACGACGTGGCAGCTCGATGCGTATCCGTTCAAGATTCCCTGCGTGGCGCACCCCTCCGACGCCACCATGAGCCCGGCCACGACCGTCGCGCTGGGCAAGCTCGGCGGTCTCGGCGTGCTCAACGTCGAGGGGCTCTGGACGCGGTACACCGACCCCACCAAGATCCTGGAGGAGCTGGCCGGGCTGGACGACGACGCGCCCGCCACGGCCCGCCTCCAGGAGGTCTACTCCGAGCCGATCAAGCCCGAGCTGATCGGCGAGCGGGTCAAGGAGATCCGCGACGGCGGCGTCACGGTGGCGGTGCGGGTGTCGCCGCAGCACACGCTCGCCCTGGCCCCGGTGATCCTCGACGCCGGCGTGGACCTCCTGGTCATCCAGGGCACGCTGGTCTCCGCCGAGCACGTCTCGACCACCGACGAGCCGCTCAACCTCAAGGAGTTCATCGCCGACCTCGACCTGCCGGTCATCGTCGGCGGCTGCACCAACTACCAGACCGCGCTGCACCTGATGCGCACCGGCGCCGCGGGCGTCATCGTGGGCATCGGCGCCGACGAGTGGTCGACCACCGACCGCGTGCTCGGCATCCGGGTCCCGATGGCGACGGCGATCGCCGACGCCGCCGACGCGCGCCGCGACTACCTGGACGAGACCGGCGGGCGATATGTCCACATCATCGCCGACGGCAACATCCAGACCTCCGGCGACATCGCCAAGGCGCTGGGCTGCGGCGCGGACGCCGTCATGGTCGGCGAGCCGCTGTCGCGCAGCGAGACGGCCCCGGCCGGCGGCGCGTGGTGGCACTCGGCGGCGAGCCACCCGAAGCTGCCGCGCGGCTCGTTCGGCTCGGCCGAACCCTCGCTGGGCAGCCTGGAGCGGGTGCTCTACGGCCCGTCCGAGGACCCCGACGGCGTGCTCAACCTCTTCGGCGGCCTGCGCCGGGCGATGGCCAAGTGCGGGTATCGCGACCTGAAGGAGTTCCAGAAGGTCGGCCTCGTCCTCGACAAGTAAGCCCTCGACAAGTCGACCACGAGCAGGACGGGCCCCTGGTTCGTCCTGCTCGTAGCGACGCCGGCGGGAGGGCCGGGCTTCCGGTCCTGCCGCTGATGGCTCAGCGGGGGAGGGCCTGCTGCAGCTCGGCGCGCAGCGCGGGGGTCAGCATCTCGCCGGCCTGCTTGGCCAGGCGGGCCATCTCGTAGCCGACCACGCCGATGTCGGCATCGCGGCCGGCCAGCGTGGCCAGGATCGACCCGTCGCGGATCGACATGACCAGGAAGAAGCCCTGGCCCATCTCGACCACGGTCTGCTTGACCTCGTCGCCGTCGAAGATCCGCGCGGCGCCGCTGGTGACGCTCACCAGGCCGGACGTGACCGCGGCCAGCTGATCGGCGCTGTCGCGGGGCAGGTGGTCGGAGACGGCCACCAGCAGGCCGTCGGAGGAGACCACCACAGCATGTGCGATGCCGGGCACCCGCTCGGTGAACGCGTTGATCAGCCAGCTCAGGTCCCGTGCTTGTTGGCTCAGGGTCACGCCGTGCTCCCTCGATGTTCGTTGATCGGCACCGTGGGCACCTCGTCCTCGTTCGCGGCCCGGTGCACACCACTGTAGAACCGGGTGAGCATGCTCCCAACGCTGGCCGGATCCGGTTCCGTATGAGGGCCCGAGATCGGCTGCGCCGGCTCGGGCGCCGGCACCTGGCCGGCGGGGTCTCCTGGCAGCTGGGCGAGCGGGACGCGGATGGGCAGCCCGGCGTTGCTGGTGCCGGCCGTGACCGGCTGACGCTGCGCCGGGATCGCCGGCGACGCGACGGCCGCGTCGCCACCCCCGCCGCGGGACCACCAGCGGGTGCCCTTCGCCGGGGGCGCGACATTGCCGCGCGCCGCGGCGCCCAGGATGTCCTCGGCGCGGCTCGGGCCGCGCCGGGTGTTGGCCGGGCCGCCGTTCGCGGCGCGGTTCGGCAGCGGCGCCGACGCGGGCGCCTCCGTCACCGGCGCACCGGACGCGGCCGGCACCCCGGACGACGGCGTCGCCGGCAGAGGCCCGGACGACACCGGCGTCGCCGAGACCGGCGCGGCGGAGACCTGCGTCGCCGACGTGGGGGCCGCCGACGCCGGAGCCGCCGAGACCGGAGCCGCGGAAACCGGGGCCGAGGAAACCGGGGCTGCGGAGACTGGGGCGGCCGAGACCGGTGCGGTCCCGCCTAGCACCCGCGGTCCGGAGGCCTCGTCGGCCTGACCCGCGTCCTGAGCCGTGTTCTGATCCGGGCCAGCCGCCTCGCGGGCCGCGGCCGCCGCGGCGGAGGACGCCACGGGCCAGGTCGTGTCCGCCGCCGGAGTCTGCGGCAGCTGCGGCGCCGCGACCGCGGGCACCCCGGAGACCGGCCATGCCGTCTCTGTGCCCTCCTGTCCGGCCGCGGACGCCGGCCGGCTGGGCAGGGCCGGCAGGACGGCGGTCGGCGCGTCGGCGAGATCGGGCCCGGTCAGCACCTGCGGCGCGGCGCTGTCGGCCGGGATCGGCAGCCGGGCCGCGCCGGCGAGCCAATTGGCGGCGTTGCCGTAGAGCCCCACGCCCTCGGGCGGCGGAGCCAGCAGGCGGGCCGGCAGCGTCACGTATGCCGTCACGCCGTCCTCGGTGGCGGTGAGCCGGACCGAGACCCCGTGACGTTCGGCGAGGTGACCGACCACGACGAGGCCCATCCGCTCGGAGGCGGCGACGTCGATCGCGATCGGGCTGGAGACGCGCTCGTTGGCCTCGATGAGGCCGGACTCGGTCATGCCGATGCCCTTGTCCTCGATGACGATCGTCGCCTCGCGGGCCTGCTGGGCCGGCCAGCCCGTCACCGCCACCACCGTGTCCGGCGGGGAGAACGTCGTCGCGTTCTCCAGCAGCTCGGCGAAGAGGTGCACGATGTCGGAGACGGCGTGGCCGACGAGGTAGATGTCGTTGGACACGTCGTGGCGGATTCGGGCGTACTGCTCGATCTCGGCCATCGCCGCGAGCATCACGGCCGAGAGGGAGACCGGCTGCGCCCACCGGCGGGTCGCGTCGCTACCGGCGAGGACCAGCAGGTTTTCGTCGTTGCGGCGCATGCGCGTGGCCAGGTGGTCCAGCCGGAACAGGTTGGCCAGCTGGTCGGGGTCGGTCTCCGCCGACTCCAGCTGGTCCAGCAGCTGGAGCTGGCGCTCGACCAGCGTCTGCGACCGGCGGGCCAGGTTGATGAACATCGAGTTGACGTTGCGCCGCATGACCGCCTGCTCGACGGCCAGGCTGACCGCGCTGCGGTGCACGGCGGTGAACGCGTCGGCGACCTCGCCGATCTCGTCGGAGGAGCGGACCCGGGTCGTCGTGTCGACCGTGACCGTCTCGCCGCGCGGCAGTGTCCTCAGGCGCTGGATCGCCTCGGGCAGGCGGTGCTGGGCCACATCGAGCGCCTGCGCCCGCAGCTGGCGCAGCGAGCGGGCCATCGACCGGCCGATGAGCCAGGACAGCAGCAGCGCCAGGAGCATGACCAGCACGATGGCCGAGGTGGCGGCGATCGCGCTGTTGCGCTGCGTGGTGCTGCGTTTGCCGGCGCCCTGGATGGCGTCCTCCAGCATCTCCTTCTCGATGCTGCGGAGGTAGTCCAGCTCCTGGGTGCTGGCGCGCCACCAGTCCTCGGCGGAGACGCCGACCGCGGCGCCCCGGGCGCGGGAGATGACTTCCCGCTGCAGCCGGGCGACGGTGGAGACCGCGGACTGGCGCAGGTTGCTGTCATAGAGGGCGAGGTGGCGGGGGCTCGCCGAGGCGCGGAACCGCTCGGCGGCGGCGACCTGCCGGGCCTGGATCTCCGAGAACGTCTCGAAGTCGTCGGGTGCGAACCTGCCCGCGCTGGCCGCGGCGAAGATCCGCCCGCGCAGCTGGTCCTTGAGCTCCTTGGACTGCGCGAGATCCATCAGCGAGGAGACCTCGGCGACGGACTGGGAGTCACCGCCGATGTCCGGGCGGGCCGGCACCAGGTCGAAGAGGTGCTGGATCGTCACGGAGTACTGCTCGAAGACCGCCTCCTCGCGCAGCCAGCGCGACTTCACGCCGGCGCGCACGAGCGCGAGGTCCTGGAAGTCGGCGGTGACCCGGTTCTGCGTCTGGCCGAAGATCGGGTTTTCCAGCAGCGGGTGGGCCTGCGTGGAGAAGGCCTGCAGCGCCGCGTCGGTCGCGGCGTAGCTCGCCGTGAGCTCGTCGGCGGCGCCGTTCGGGCCGGTCGGCGCGGTGGGGGCGTTCGACTTGGCGAGAACTCCGGCCGTTCGGTCCCTTTCGATCTGCAACTGGTGGATGAGTTCGGTCAGTTGGCGGCCGACCTTGACTCCTTGGGCGAACTGACCCAGCTTCGTCGCGTCCTGCACCGAGAGGTTGATCTGCACGCCGGCGATGACGAGGAAGGCGACGGCGGGCAGGACGAGGACGGCCGCGAGCTTCGTGGGCACACGCCAGTCGCGCACCCGGAACAGCGATGCGCTGCGGCGTTGCGGCTCCCCCAGCCGTCTCCGCCGATGGCTGTTCACCTTCATCACGACGGCCGGAGCCGGCGTGGGAGGCGGCGAAGCGAAGGTCTGCACCCCTCACACCTTTCGCATGCGTCATCGCGCTGCCTGAGCAGCGTGCGGCCCTTATCAAACCAGGGTTGCGACTCGTGTCCAACCACGTCACAGTGGCGCAGGTCACATTACTCGAAGCCGGACAGCGGGCTTGCTCCACATTGACTGGACGGGAAGGATACGGCCGTCTGACCTACCGCGCACCGCAAGGAGTCTTACGCCGTGCTCACCCGGGGGCTCCGGCCCGCAGTGATCGCCCTGGTGCTCGCGTCGGCGTTACTCATGTCGGCCTGCACGGGCGGCGACACGCCGCGATCGCACGCGCCGGCCACGATCGCGATCGGACTGCTGGTGCCGACCAGCGGTGCCAACGCCGCCCTCGGCCAGCAGGCCACGCTGGGCGCGAAGCTCGCCATCGAACTGGTCAACCGGGACATTCCGGCCCAGCCGCTGCCCCTGCCGCTCGGCCCCGGCGCCGGACTGCGTAACGGCACCAAGCTGACGTTGATCACCGGCAACACCGAGAGCGCGCCGGAGAAGGTCGAGAAGGAGGCCACCCGCCTGGTCGAGCAAGGCGCCGTCGGCCTGGTGGTGGCCGACACGATCGACGTGGCGCTGTCCACCGGCCGGGTCACCGACCTGCTCGGCGTCTCGCTGGTCGACGCGCTGAGCACCTCGGACACCTTCGGCGAACTCAACCGCATCGGCCACTTCCGGATCCAGCCGAGCGACCGGCGGATGGTCACCACGGCGCTGGACATGCTCCACCGCCAGCGCGGCGGCGGGCAGTACAAGCGGATCGTCACCGCGGTCGGCTCGCCCGCGGGCCCGCTCGGCGACGAGGCTGCCGCCCTCAAGAACTCGATCGAGGACCTGAGCCTGGCCGCGGGCTACGAGGTGGCCGGCAAGGACCATGTCGTGCCGCTGGCGGGCAGCGAGGCCGGGCAGCCCGGCGGCCAGGTGACCAAGGGCGACGCGGTGCTCGCGATCGTGACCAGCGCGGCCGAGGCGTCCGCGGCGAACGACCTCGCGGTGAAGCTCAAGGGCACCGCCCCGGTGATCGCGATCGGGCCGGCCGTGTCCGCGCTCGACCTGGTGAAGAACCCGACCGCGCTGCGGGCCTCCGGCTGGTCGAACGAGTTCGCCGCGCGCAACCCGATCGCGCAGGTCGTCGCGGGGATGTACGAGCAGGCGTTCCACACCAAGCTGACCGAGGTCGCCGCGGACGCCTTCATGGCGACGCTGGTGCTCGCGATGGCGATGGACCAGTCGCTCGATTACTCGAAGCAGGCGGTCCGCAACGCCGTGCAGCAGGTGGCGTTCCCGGCCACGCAGACGATCATGCCGTGGAACGGGGTGCGATTCGACGGCAACGGCGCCAACCAGCTCGCGGCCGGGGTCATCGAGCAGCGCGTGCCGAACGGCTACCTGGTCGTCCACCCGGCCGAGCTGGCGGCCACGCCGACGTTGAACCTGTGACCGGCCGGCTCACCCCAGGTGGGCGCGCAGCCCGGCGGGGTCGCTGCGGACCAGCTCGTTGAGGTCGAGCACGTCCGAGCCGTCCGGGCCGACGAGCCGGCGGGGCAGCAGCGGGTGCTCGCGCCGCCAGCCCTGGCGCAGCAGCGCGTACTCCACCACGACCGCGAGCAGCGCCGCCCCCATCCACGGCGGCGTGGCGGCGTCGTCCTCACCCCCGGCCGGCAGGCCGCGGCGGGCCCGCTCCACGTCGACCGGGCGGCGCAGCAGCGTGCCCGCGAGCTCGTCGCGCCCGTCCGGCGTGCGGCCCAGCACCTCGTGCACGGCCTCGACATATTGCCGCGCCCGCCGTTCGACGTCGGGCAGGTAGGCCTCGACGGGCAGGTCGGCGAGGCGGACCCAGGGGCCCTCGGCGGCGCTCAGCGCCTCGGCGGCGAGGGCGCGCCCGGCGGCGGGCCCCAGCTCGTCCAGGGCGACCGCGTCCGGGGCGAGCGCCACGAGCGGCCCGGCGGCCGGCGCGCGCAGCTCCTCGGCGAGCCCGGGGTGCCGGGCCGCCAGCTCGCCGTGCAACGCCGCGACGTCCCAGGCCGGCGCGCCCCAGCGCTCGAGCCGCAGCCGCCAGCCGGCGTGCAGGTCCTCCGCCCGGATCGGGCCAGCCGTGGGCAGCGACCCGGTCGCGAACGCCGATAGCGTGCCCGACGCCAGCGGGGCGGCGGCGAAGGCCGCGAAGGCCCCCTCGATCGCGGCGGCCTTGAGCAGGGCCAGGGCCGCGTCCTCGACCGCGGAGAGCCCGCCGCCGGCCGCGGTCACCGCCGCCGCGTCGCGGACCCGCTCGGCCTCGGCCAGCAGCGTCTCGGTCGCGGCCAGCAGGCGCGCGCGCCGGACGGCGGCCTTTTCCGTGGCGGGCGAGCGCAGCCGCTCGTTGAGCAGCTCGCGGACCAGGTCGGGGTGGCGGGAGGCGGGCAGCGCGAGCTCGTGGGTCAGCAGGATCCGCAGCTGGTCGGCGGAGAGACCCCACGCCAGCGGCAGCCCGATGACCAGCACCCCGCCGGTCGTCCGCACGGTCGCGGTGCCGCCGAGGTGTATCGAGTGCGGTAGCGGTACATCGGCGAACTTCAGCGCGTCGAGCACGAGCGAGTGCAGGGCCGCGTGGTTGCCCGCGTCGACCGCCGGCAGCACGGGCGGCGACGGCTCGGCCGGGCCGCCCAGCAGACGGCGACCACGCCAGACGGCCAGTCCGCCGGGAAGTCTCGCCATGGTTGATCAGTCTGCCGCAGAACGGTACCGAAACCGAAGGGTCTTCCCGGTAAGTTACCCATGAGTCACCATGGGGCATGCGCTACGACGTTGTGGTGATCGGCTCCGGCTTCGGCGGCAGCGTGACCGCGTTGCGCCTGGCCGAGAAGGGGTACTCGGTCGCGGTGCTGGAGGCCGGCCGGCGCTTCGCCGACGACGAGTTCCCGAAGACGTCCTGGAACGCGCGGCGCTTCCTGTGGGCCCCCGCGCTCGGCTGCTACGGGATCCAGCGCATCACCATGCTGCGCAACGTGCTCGTGCTGGCCGGTGCCGGCGTCGGGGGCGGCTCGCTGGTGTACGCCAACACGCTGTACCGCCCGCCGCAGCCCTTCTACGACGACCCGCAGTGGAAGGCCATCACCGACTGGCGCGCCGAGCTCGAGCCGTTCTACGACCAGGCCGAGCGGATGCTCGGGGCCGCCACCTACGCCCGCACGACCAGCGCCGACCGCGCGTTGCGGACGGTCGCCGAGCGCATGGGCGCCGGCGGCACGTTCCACGCCACGCCGGTCGGGGTGCACTTCGGCCGGCCGGGCGCCGACCCGTACTTCGGTGGTGCCGGGCCCGAGCGCCAGACCTGCACGCACTGCGGCGCCTGCATGACCGGCTGCCGCGTCGGGGCCAAGAACACCCTGGTGAAGAACTACCTGTACCTCGCCGAGCGGCTCGGCGCCGAGGTCTTCGCGCTGACCACGGTCGACGCGGTCCGCCCCGCCCCGGACGGCGGCTACGTGGTGCGCACCCGCGGCACGGATCGCCGCCGTCGCCGCCTGATCTTCGAGGCCGGCCAGGTCGTCCTCGCCGCCGGGGCCCTGGGCACCCAGCGCCTGCTGCACCGGATGCGCGCCGAGGGAGCCCTGCCGGGGCTGTCGCCGCGGCTGGGCGCGCTCACCCGGACCAACTCCGAGTCCATCGTCGGGGCGAGGTCGCTGCGCGGGGACGTGGACTTCACCGACGGGGTCGCGATCACCAGCTCGTTCCACCCCGACGCGAACACCCACATCGAGCCGGTCCGCTACGGTCCCGGCTCCAACGCGATGGGCCTGCTGCAGACGGTGCTGACCGACGGCGGGCCGTGGCGGCCGCTGCGCTGGTTCGGCGCGTTCTTCCGCCACCCGGTCAAGCACCTGCGGGTGCTCTGGGTGCGCCGGTGGTCGCACCAGACCGTGATCGCGCTGGTCATGCAGTCGCTGGACAACTCCCTCGACGTGCACTACCGCCGCTCGTGGACCGGCCGCCGGCGGCTGACCACCACCCGGGGCCACGGCGAGCCCAACCCGAGCTGGATCCCGGCCGGCAATGAGGCGGTCCGCCTGCTGGCCGAGGAGATCGGCGGCGTGCCCGGCGGCAGCTGGTCGGAGGTCTTCAACATCCCGCTGACCGCGCACATCCTGGGCGGCGCGGCGATCGGGGACTCCCCGGCGACCGGGGTCGTCGACGCGTACCACCGCGTCTTCGGCCACCCGGGGCTGCACGTGGTCGACGGCGCCGCGGTCTCGGCCAACCTCGGGGTGAACCCCTCGCTGACGATCACCGCGCAGGCCGAGCGGGCGATGTCGATGTGGCCCAACAAGGGCGAGGCCGACCCGCGCCCCGGACTCGGCGCGCCCTACACCCCCGTGGCGGCGATAGCTCCGTCACGCCCGGCGGTCCCGCCGGAGGCGCCGGCCGCGCTCCGACTAGGCTTTTCGGCATGACCACGCCGCCGGTTCTCGTCGTCGACTTCGGTGCCCAATATGCACAGCTGATCGCCCGCCGCGTGCGCGAGGCCCACGTCTACTCGGAGATCGTGCCGAGCTCGATGCCGGTCGCCGAGATGCTGGCCAAGCGGCCCGCCGCCATCGTGCTGTCCGGCGGCCCGTCGTCGGTCTACGAGGCCGGCGCGCCGCAGATCGACCCGGCCCTGTTCGAGGCGGGCGTGCCCGTGTTCGGCATCTGCTACGGCTTCCAGGCGATGGCCGTCGCGCTGCGCGGTGAGGCCCGTCACACCGGACAGCGTGAGTTCGGCGGCACCGCGCTGACGATCACCGGCGGGGGCGGCGTGCTGCTGCGCGACCTGCCGGCCGAGCAGTCGGTCTGGATGAGCCACGGCGACTGCGTCACCGCGGCGCCCGAGGGCTTCACGGTCACCGCCGGGTCGGCGGGCGCGCCGGTCGCCGCGTTCGAGGACACCGCGCGCCGGCTGGCCGGCGTGCAGTTCCACCCCGAGGTGGCGCACACCCCGCACGGCCAGGAGGTGCTGCGCCGCTTCCTCTACGACATCGCCGGCATCGAGCCCACCTGGACCTCGAACAACATCATCGAGGAGCAGGTCGAGGCGGTCCGCGCGCGCGTCGGCAGCAAGCGGGTGCTCTGCGCGCTGTCCGGCGGCGTCGACTCCGCGGTGGCCGCGGCGCTCGTCCACCGGGCCGTCGGCGACCAGCTGACCTGCGTGTTCGTCGACCACGGGCTGCTGCGGGCCGGCGAGGCGGAGCAGGTCGAGAAGGACTACGTCGCCGCGACCGGCATCAACCTCAAGGTCGTGGACGCGTCCGCGCAGTTCCTCGGCGCGCTGGCCGGCGTCACCGACCCGGAGCAGAAGCGCAAGATCGTCGGCCGGGAGTTCATCCGGGTCTTCGAGCGGGCCGCCCGCGAGCTCGACGCCGAGGAGCACGTCGAGTTTCTGGTGCAGGGCACGCTCTACCCCGACGTGGTCGAGTCCGGCGGCGGCACCGGCACCGCCAACATCAAGTCGCACCACAACGTCGGCGGGCTCCCCGACGATCTGAAGTTCGCGCTGGTCGAGCCGCTGCGGACGCTGTTCAAGGATGAGGTTCGCCAGATCGGCGCCGCCCTCGGCCTGCCCGAGGAGATCGTCATGCGCCACCCCTTCCCGGGCCCGGGGCTGTCGATCCGGATCATCGGCGCGGTCGACGAGGAGCGGCTGGCCATCCTGCGCGCCGCCGACCTCATCGCGCGCGAGGAGCTCACCGCGGCCGGGCTGGACCGCAGCGTCTGGCAGTTCCCGGTGGTGCTGCTCGCCGACGTGCGCAGCGTCGGCGTGCAGGGCGACGGGCGGACCTACGGCCACCCGATCGTGCTGCGCCCGGTCTCCAGCGACGACGCGATGACCGCCGACTGGTCGCGGCTGCCGCACGAGCTGATCGCTAAGATCTCGACCCGGATAACGAACGAGGTCCGGGAGGTCAACCGCGTGGTCGTGGATGTCACATCCAAGCCGCCGGGCACCATTGAATGGGAGTGAATCCCCCTTCAGGTGGGTTCCGGTCTTGCGGCCGGTGGTAAAAACCGGACAATTGATCGACGTGACTCCTGCGTTACAGCCGCTGCGGCGCATCGCGGCCTACTGCGTCTGCACCGACGGCGATGGGTTCCTGCTGGTCCGCGCGTCGACCAAGTCCGGCACGCCGGGCGTGTGGTCGCTGCCCGGCGGCGCGGTCGACCACGGTGAAAACCCGGTCGACACCGTCGTGCGGGAGACCGCGGCCGAGACCGGCCTGTCCGTCGCCGTGGTGCGACTGCGCGACGTGCTCGCCGACATGCGGGCGCTGCCGCTGCGGGAGCTGACGATCCACACCGACCGGCTGATCTACGAGGTCTCCGTGCGCGGCGGCGCCCTGCGCGACCGGGTCGGCCAGCCCACCGACCTCGCCCGCTGGGTGACGATCGAGGAGGCGCAGTCGCTACCGCTGCGCCGGTTCACCGCCGACGCGCTCGGCCTGCCCGACGCCACGGCCGACATCCGGCCCGACGGGGTGCCCGAGGTGCCGTCCTTCTACGCGGTGCCGGGCCCCGACGGCCTGCACCGGGCGCAGCGCTTCGCCGCCTACGCCGTCTGCACCGACCGGCGTAGCCGCGTCCTGCTCACCCGCATCGCCGACGGCTACCCGGGCGGTGGCTGCTGGCACCTGCCCGGTGGCGGCACCGACTTCGGCGAGCAGCCCGGCGTCGCGCTCATCCGCGAGCTGGTCGAGGAGACGGGCCAGGAGGGCCGGATCGTCGAGCTGCTCGGCGTGGCCAGCCACCGCGACGCGGCGCAGCTGGGCCCCGAGGGCTACCCGATCGACTGGCACGGCGTGCGCGCCTTCTACCGGGTGCACGTGGCCCGCTCCAGCCGTCCGGTCATCCACGACGTCGGCGGCTCGACCGTCGAGGCGCGCTGGTTCGACCCCGAGGATCTGGACGAGCTGCCATTGACCGAGGTCACCGAGGAGGCGCTGCGCGGCGTCGGCCTACGCTGATCGCCATGACGCAGACTCGGTTGATCACGGTCTACGGGCGGCTGCCGGGCGTGGACGACGAGGTGGGCGGCCCGATCCGGCACGGGGAGAATCCCGCGTCCGCGGTGGTCCGCCTCTTCCGCGACGAGGCCGGGCTGCCGGTGGTGGTTTCGGCGGTACGCGAGGTGCGTGCCCTGATCACCCCCGGCGTCCACGAGGACCGGGTGACCTTCGACGTGGTGCCCGCCGCCAGAGAGGGCTCGGCGGGCTCGGCGCCCGCGAAGGCCGCGGAGCCCGGCGCGGAGTCGGAGCTGCCGAGGGGGCAGCGGTTCGCCGCATACGGGTTCGTCACCGACCCCGCGGGACGCGTGCTGCTGACCGAGATCGCCCGCGGGTTTCCGGGGGCCGGCCGCTGGCACCTGCCGGGCGGCGGCACCGACGTCGGCGAGCAGCCGTCCGATGCGCTGCTGCGCGAGCTGTACGAGGAGACCGGCCAGCGAGGCGAGATCGTCGAACTGCTCGGGGTCACGCACCGGCGCAGCCTCGGGCTCGTCGGCCCGGAGGGGTACCCGATGAACTGGCACGCGGTCCGGGCGCTCTACCGGGTGCTGGTGTCCGAACCGTCGACACCGAGCGTGACGGAGGCGGCCGGCGGGTCAACCGCGGCGGCGGCCTGGTTCGATCCCGGGGAGCTGCCGGGCCTGTCCGTGACCGAGGTGGTCCAATGGGCCGTCTCACCGTCCGCGACGGCGGAGTGACCGTTCTCGTTAATATGGACTTCAGGTTAACGAGAAACTACACCCTGTAGTCCCGTGGATCGCCTCTGGTGGCGGTTTCCTTCCTGAGGCATCGCAAACTGCGACCCGATATGGGATCGTGTAGATCGCGAGATGGGCTCGCGAAACGGACACCAGGGGTCAATCGACCCCGAAACGCGACCGTGGGAACCTCGTTCCTACATGGAGGATCAGTGCCGAGAGCACCTTGGCAGCGACGACGCACCACGGACAGTCCGCGACCCGGCGGGGGCCGGCAGTGGGCGGGACGGCTGCGAAACAGCGGCTCCCTCGCCCGCCAGGTGCTCTTCGCCGGACGCGTCAGCCGTCGCGGTGACGGCAATGTCGCCGGCGCGACCTCGCTGCTCGTGCCCCCCGCAGAGACCGACACCCGCACCGGCCGGGTTCGGCTGCCGCGCCTTCGGATGCGCCGCCGTGACGGATTGTCACGAAACCTGGCCACCGAGGCGATCTCGATCGCGCCGGTCAGCCCGGCCGTCGCCGCCCCCCAGACGGGGCAATCGGCGGCCGGCGTGGTGCACGACGAGTCGGCATCGCTGGCGATCCCGCTGCTGCCCGGCGAGCGCACGATCGCCCGCCGCATCCGGTTCGCGCTGGTCAACGCCTGCACCCTGAGCAGCCTGATGCTCGGCCTGTCGGCGATCTTCATCGCGGTCAACCATGGCGACGTCAGGATCGCGGCCTCGCTGCTCATCGCGTGCGTCGTCTTCGACGGTCTCGACGGCTTCCTGGCTCGCCGGCTCGGCGTCGCGAGCCCGTTCGGCGCCCAGATGGACTCCCTCGCCGACATGTGCTCGTTCGGCCTGGCGGCTCCGGTCGTGGTGTTCGCCTGGCTCAACGGCTCGGCCCCGACCGCCCTGCTCGTGCCGGCCTGCGCGCTGGTCGCGTGCGCCGCGGCGATCCGCCTGGCCCGCTTCAATGTGTCGCCCAAGGACGGCCGCTTCTTCTGCGGCGTGCCGACCACGATGTGCGCCGCGGTGCTGGCCCTGGGCACGCTGATCGCTCCGCAGATGCCGCCCGTGCTGCGCGTGACCGGCGTGGTGCTGCTGGGCCTGGCGATGGTCTCCAGCTTCCCCTACGCGAAGCTGGCCCGGCTGCTCAAGCTGCCGCCGTGGCTGTTGGTGCTGCCGGTCGTCGGCGCGCTGGTCAACTACCAGATGACGTTCGTCGTGGTCGTGCTGGCCTACCTGGTCAGCGGCCCGCTGATCTGGCTGCGCCAGCGAAGCCGCGCCGCCTGACCGGCCCGCGTCGCGACGACGGCCCCCACCCGCGCGGGTGGGGGCCGTCTCAGTTTCTGTGCCTTCGGCGGCCGTGCCGCCTCCGTGCCGTCGCCGCCGTCAGTGCCAGGTGGCGATGACCGTCTGGCCGCCGACCACCCGGTCGCCCGGTGCCACGGCCGGCGTCGCCCGGTCGGCGGGCAGGTACACGTCGGTGCGCGAGCCGAACCGGATCAGACCGAACCGCTCGCCCTTGGCCAGCAGCGAGCCGATCGGTGCCCGCTGCACGATCCGCCGCGCGATCAGCCCGGTGCGCTGCACGACCGCGACCGGACCGTGCGCGGTCTCCAACAGCGTGTACGCCGCCACGTTGTGCTCGGCCTCCGGCTTCATAGCCGCTGCGTATCCGCCGTCCTCGACGAAGTAGTCGATCACCTTGCCGGCCACCGGCGCCCGGTTGACGTGCACGTCGAGGACCGACAGGAACACCGCGATCCGCAGGAACTCCACGTCGCCGAAGCGCTTGTCGTGCAGCCGCTCCACGCCGAGCACCTTGCCGTCGCTCGCGGCCACCACGGCCTTCGGGTCCTCCGGCACGTCACGCTGCGGGTCGCGGAAGAACGCCGCCACGGGGGCCGCGGCCAGCGCCGGGACCAGCCACAGCTTCGACTTCGGCCGGGCCGCCTTGGCCAGCGCGGCCAGGCCGAGCGCGATGCCGGCCGCGGCCACGCCGTTGGAGTCGATGTTCATGCCCCGGGTCAGCGGGACGCTGGAGGGGCGCAGCGCGGGCAGCAGGTTTTCCGCCGCGACGTGGTCGGCCGGGCTGTGCCGCAGCCGATGGATGCGCACCGGCGGCACGTTGCGCAGCACCAGGTCGCTGCCGACGCCGTAGAGCGCGGCCTGCCGCTCGACCTCGTCGGCGGCGCCGCTGGGCAGCCGGGTGGCGGGCACCACCACGGCCAGCACGCCGCCGGTGGTGACGAGCTTGGTCAGGCCGGCGAGCACCTCGCGGGCCTCCTCGGCGCTGCCGGTGAGCGCCTCGGCGTGGATCACCACGTCTGCGGGGTCGGCGCCGTCGACCGAGTCGATCACGCGGGTGCGTTCGGCGACCCAGCGGCCCTGGCGCTCGACGTGCTCGCGCAGGGCAGTTGCGGCGCCGGGGCCGGACCCGACCACCGTCAGCCGGTCGTCCGGCAGCAGCGCGTCGATCGCCGCGGCGAGGGCGGCGGAGCCGGCGGCCGCACCGATCACCAGGCCGGTCTTGGGGCCGCCGTGGCGGGCGAGTTCGGAGGCGAGGACCCGGGCGGCCCGGTCACCGATCTGGATCGGACGGCGGGATGCGCCGGACGTGCCGCCAACGGGAAACTGGGTCATCTCGGAAGGACTCCTCAAGCAGAAGACGGAAAAGGCACAGGACGGAGAAGGCAGCGGACGGAGAAGGCAGCGGACGGAAACGGGCAGCTGGCCGACGGGTCACCTGCCCCGCCGGCCAGCATATTCCGTGCCGCGGTCCGTCAGTCGGCATCCAGGTCGTAGTCGTACGGATCCGCGTTCTGCCCGGCCTTGCCCCGCTCCGACGACTTGTCGGAGCGCAGCGCCCCCACCAGGCCGAGCCCCCCGAACAGGATCAGGCCCACAGCCACGATCCAGCCCGCGTTGAGGTGCACCGAGACGGCCTGGTTGAACAGCCAGACCACCACGATTCCCAGGAAGATCAGGCCGAACGTCAGCGAGACGCCGTCCAGTCGGTGCGGCTTCATCGGGTCACCTTCACTTCGCCCCATTGCATGTCCAGGTTGAGGTGGAGCCTGCCCCCGCCCTGTCCGTCCTTGCCGTAGTCGGTGAACGAGCTGGTCTGCCTGAAGCCGCCGCAGTCGTTTCCGAAGACCCGGCAGTCGCCGCCCTGGATGTGCACGTCCACGGTGACGTCGACCTCCGGCGGTACCACGATGTTGAGACTGCCGGCCCTGACCCGGAACGCCACCGTCACTTCCTGGTCGACGAAGTCGATCTGCGTGAGGTCCGCGTTGACTCTGCCGAAGTCCGTCGAGTACCGCGGCTGCAGGGCCCCGACCGACGTGGGCGCGATGGGGATGTTCCTGGTGTTCCGCGGCTCGGGCGTGCTCGCCGCGGTCGCGATCGCCAGCGCGATGCTCAGCAGGGCGCCGAGCAGGATCAGCACCCGGGCCCGGCCGAGCCACGCGCCCGTGATCAGGCCGAGGGCGGTGATCGCCAGCGGTACCGCGAAGAACGTGCTGGCCTTGAAGTCCGCCACGGTGACCTCGAGCACGGCCAGCACCCCAAGCGAGAGCAGGATCATCGAGAACGTGATCCGCCCGAGCTTCGAGCGCTCCTTCGGCGGCTTCGGCGGGGGGGCTGGTGCCAGCCCCGGGTAGGGCGACACCGGGACGCCGGGCGGCGGGTAGCCGAGGCTCGCCGCGTACGGGCTGGTGCCGGCGTAGGGGCCGTGCGGGGCGAACGGTGCCCGGTAGCCCGCCGGGCCGGCCTTGGGCGGTGGCAGGGGCGGAAAGGGCGGCAGCGGCGGCGTCGGGGGGATCGGCAGCGGATTCGGTACCGAGGGTGCCCGCTCATCTCCCGCCGAGTACGCGGCGGGCCCGCCGGTCGCCGGGAACGCCGTGGTCGGCGCCGATCCGGTGGTGGGGGCGTCGGCGGTCCTGTCCTCCCGCACCGGGCCGGCGGCGGCACCCGGTTTGGTATCGGTGGCCGGGGCGGGGGCCGGCGACGGGGCCCCGAACGGCACAGGTCCGAACGAGGGGGATCCGAACGATGGCGACCCGAACGGCCGGGGCCCGGACGATGCGGGCCCGAACGAACCGGTCGCGCCCGGGCGGGCCTCGAACTGCGCGGCCCCGAACGGCGCCCCGGCCGGGGCGAACGGCCCCGGGTGGGGCGGGTTGGGCCCGGCGGGCGGCACGAACGGCCCGGCGGCCGTCTGCTGGTTGCCGCCCTGCCCGCGCATCACGAGTGTGACCACGCCGATCACGATGGCCAGCCCGACCAGGGCGGCACTGAAGTTCTGCGACATGACGAGCAGGAAGGCGATCACCGCGCAGACGCCGATGACGACCGCCGCCGGCGCCGAGGTGGCCGAGCGGCCTCGGCCGAGCAGCGCATCGAGCGGGGAGCCGGTGTCGCCCTCGGCGGGCAGGAGCAGCCAGCCGAGCAGGTACGCGACGATGCTCACGCCGCCGGCCAGCGTCAGCACGGCGAAGATGACCCGCCAGAGCGTGGGGTCGGTGTTGGTGGCCCGGCCGATGGCCGCGCAGACGCCTGCCACGTAACGGCCCTGCTGCGGCCGCACGAGCAGCGCCCGGTTGAACCCGGCCCCGAACGGTGACTGGTTGCCGAAGGGCGGCTGGTTGCCGAACGGTGGCGGAGTGGCCCCCGGCGGCGGAGGCGGCGGCACATTGCCCGACGGTGGTGTGCCGGGCGGCGGCATACCGCCCGGCGGTGGCGTGCTGCCGGGGGGCGGCGTGGCCGCGCGCGGCGGGGGCTGCGGGGATGGCGTCGGCTCCTCCGCCGTCCCCGGCTCGCCGGCCGGCCAGTCGGCCGGCGAGGGGGTGCCGGCGGCAACGTAGTCCGCCTCCAGGCGGGGTTCGTCGTCGAGGGTGCGGGCGGGGGTCTCGTCGCCGGCGCCGGATGCGGCGGGCCTCGCGGACTCGTGGGCGGACGGCTCGGTCGCGGCCGTGGCGGCCTCGTCCGGAGTGCGCTCTTCCACTGCCTCCGCGGCCCGTTCCGCGGCGGCGTCGGCGGCCGGCTCGTCGGCGGCAGGCGGTTTCGTCATGGCATCAATGCTCGCGGACCCGGCCCGCCCGCCGCCTCAGGCAACGACCCTGACGCCACCCTGATTCTGCGGCTCCGGGGCGCTCGGAGTGGTCCGGCCGTCGCCGTTCGTGTGACGATCTGAGGTACCAAATCCCGAACGGAGCAGAAACGAGCGCAATGAGCAGCCCAAACCCCGCCCGCCGCCTGTACCGCGAGCCCGCCGACCGGGTCGTCGCAGGCGTGGCGGCCGGCATCGCCGCGCACCTCGGCGCGCCGGTGATGCTGATCCGGGGCGCGTTCGTGGTGCTCGCCGTGTTCAACGGGCTCGGCGCGCTGCTCTACGCCGCCTTCTGGGCGGTGCTGCCGCTGCCACCGCACGGCCGCCGCGGCGGGCGCAACGTCAACCAGCTGTTCTCGTTCCTCGCGCTCGGCGTCGGCATCGCGGTCCTGCGCCTGATGGTGCAGCCCGACGGCAGCGTGGAGGCCGTGATCGGCTGGCTCGCCGCGATCATCGCGCTCGGCGCCGGCATCATCTGGCACCAGGCCGACCCGAAGCGGCGGGAGCGCTGGTCGTCGACCGTGCCGGGCATGCCGTGGCTCGGCGCGATGATGGACAACAACCGCAAGTCGTACCTCATCCGCTTCGTCGGCGGCGGCCTGCTGGTCATCGTCGGGATCATCGGCGTGTTCGTGGTCGGTGTGTTCCCGCTGCGCGGCGTGCCGTTCTCCTCGATCGGCTACGGGCTCGTCTTCGCCGCCGTGGCGCTCGCCGGCGTCGGGCTGGCGCTCGCGCCCCTGCTGTATCGCATGTTCACCCAGCTCAGCGCGGAGCGCGAGGCGCGGGTGCGCGAGCAGGAGCGGGCCGAGCTGGCCGCCATGATCCACGACCAGGTGCTGCACACACTGGCGCTGATCCAGCGCAACGCCGGCGACGTCAAGGAGGTGCAGCGCCTCGCCCGGGGCCAGGAGCGCACCCTGCGCAACTGGCTGTACAAGCCCACGGCCTCGGCGATGGAGAAGTTCAGCGCGGCGCTGGAGGAGGCGTCCGCAGAGGTTGAGGACACGTTCGCGGTCGCGGTCGAGACGGTCGTCGTCGGCGACGTGGACGTCGACGAGAAGGTCGGCGCGATCGTCGCGGCGGCCCGGGAGTCGCTGGTCAACGCCGCGAAGCACGCGAAGGTGCAGACGATCTCGCTGTACGCCGAAGTGGAGCCCGACTGCGTCAGCGTCTTCGTGCGTGACCGGGGGGCCGGCTTCGACCTCGCCGCGGTGGACGCCGATCGGCACGGCGTCCGCGGCTCGATCATCCTGCGCATGCAGCGCCACGGCGGCAAGGCCGAGATCCGCAGCACGCCGGGCGAGGGCACGGAGGTGCGCCTCAGCATGCCGATCGACACGGAGGCCCTGCGCCGCAAGCCCGCGGCGCAGGGCGTAGGTCACAGTGAAGGCGGAGAAGGATGAGCACCGAAGAGACCCAGCGGCTGCGAGTGTTCCTGGTCGACGACCACGCGATGTTCCGGGCCGGCGTCCGCGCCGAGCTCGGCCTGCACGTCGACGTCGTGGGCGAGGCGAGCGCGGTCGCCGAGGCGGTGCAGAAGATCTCCGCGATCGAGCCCGACGTCGTGCTGCTCGACGTGCACATGCCCGACGGCGGCGGCCGTGCGGTGCTCGACGCGATGCGCCGCAGCCACCCGCACGTGCGCTTCCTGGCGCTGTCGGTCTCCGATGCGGCCGAGGACGTGATCGGGCTGATCCGGGCCGGCGCCCGCGGTTACGTGACCAAGACGATCTCCCCGGACGAGCTCGCCGACGCCATCCGCCGGGTCGCGGACGGCGACGCGGTGTTCAGCCCACGCCTGGCCGGCTTCGTGCTCGACGCGTTCGCCGCACGACCGGACGCCCCGGTGGCCGACCCCGAGCTCGACCAGCTCACCAACCGGGAGCGGGAGGTGCTGCGGCTGCTCGCCCGGGGATACGCCTACAAGGAGATCGCGAAGGAGCTCTTCATCTCGATCAAGACGGTCGAGACGCACGTCTCCAACGTGCTGCGCAAGCTGCAGATGTCCAACCGATACGAGCTGTCCCGGTGGGCCGCCGACCGCCGGCTGGTCTGAGGCTCAGGCGGTCGAGAAGATCGAGAAGCCCTCGGCGAGGCGGCCGTCGGGCAGGCCGCCGGCCCTCGCCACCATGGCGTGCCGCCCGCGCAGCATCTCGTCGAACCCGTCCAGGTGCGACGTCTGCGACACGTGCGCCCGCAGGGCCGCCAGCTTGCGCGGGAACACGTCGGTGACGTCGACGAAGTGGTCGGGGTTGGGGCCCCCGCTGTACCAGATCTCGCGCACCGTCCAGGGCTCCAGCCCGATGTCGGTGAACGTGAACGGGTTGCGCGCGTCCGGGTAGACCGCGCAGGTCGTGGCCTCGCCCGCGGCCAGGTGGTCGGGGTGGCTGGGGCCGACGATGCGGTCCCAGCGGCGCAGGGGAGAGCTGGTCAGGATCCGGTCGGGCCGGAAACGGCGGATCGCCGCCGTGATGTCCCTGCGCAGCCCGATCGTGGGCTCGAGGATGCCGTCGCGGTATCCCTCCAGGAACTCGACCTGCTTGACGCCCACGATCCCCGCGGCCGCCCGCTGCTCCGCCTCGCGCAGCGCGGGCATCTGCTCGCGGGGCGTGTCGTCGAAGCCGCCGGCGTCGCCCCGGGTCACCAGCAGATATGCCACCTCGATGCCGGCATCGACCCAGGTCGCGACCGTGCCGGCCGAGCCGAAGTCGACATCGTCGGGGTGCGCGAGCACGCACAGCACGCGCTGGACGTCGGTCAGGGGCGCGGCCGAGGGCGGAAAACTCATGTATCTATTAGTACCGCCCCCGGGACCTACAGGGGGCCCCGGCCGGCGCGCAGGATCAGCAGCGCGAGCTGCGTGCCGTCGGCGCCGAGCTCCTTGCTGAAGCGCTCGAGGATCTCGCGCTCACGGGAGAGCACGAGCCGGGTGCCGCCGGCTGCGATACGGGTCTTGCCGACCTCCTGCGAGATCGCGGCGCGTTCCTTCCACAGCGCGACGATCGCGGCGTCGATGTCGTCGATGCGGTTGCGCAGGCCGGCGATGTGGTCGTCCGGGGAGCCCTGCTGGGCGTCGGCGGGCTGCTGCTCCATGGTGATGGCGGCCATTTCTCTGCGTCCTTGTCGGATCGGTCCGGTGCTCCGCTCCCGGGAACGCGAACGCCCCGGGCTCGGAACCCGGGGCGTCGGTAGGTTTTGCGATCAGGCGCTACCCACGGCTGCCGGACTCCGGTAGCCGTAAAAAAAGTAGTGGGTCGCCCGCTCGATCACGTAGCCGAGTATGGCACGCGGTCAAGCGCCGCGGGAAGATCTTCCGCAGGTTGGGACGCGCCGGTCCTCGGCCATCCGTACAACCGCACATGGCACGCCGCCGGAAACCGCGCCCCCTGCCCGAAGCAGGCAGAAGTGTCCGCGCAGCGGACATGGGGCCGGGGGCGCCGCCGGCTAGAAACCAGCCCGGCGCCCCGCGCCAGAGGCGCCCACACGAGACGGCGCCCAGGGCGCAGGGGCCGCGCAGCGCAGGCGAAAGTGTCCGCGGAGCGGGCATGGGGGGTCCG